>NZ_JBFTLQ010000050.1:0-58714 GCF_056396525.1 Cupriavidus sp. 05T41 | reverse complement strand
GCGCGCCGGCCGCGGGCGGCGGCGCCCCGGCAGCTCCGGCCGGCCAGGCGCCGCGCCAGCCGCAGTAAGGACACCGAAGCATGAACCCCTCACGCCTCTTCATCGAGCGGCCGGTCGCCACCGCGCTGCTGATGCTCGCCATCCTGCTGTCGGGGCTGGTCGCCTTCAAGCTGCTGCCGCTGTCGGCGCTGCCCGAGGTGGACTACCCGACCATCCAGGTCACCACGCTCTACCCGGGCGCCAGCCCGGACGTGATGACCTCCTCGGTCACGGCGCCGCTGGAGCGCCAGTTCGGCCAGATGCCGGGCCTCAAGCAGATGTCGTCGTCGTCCTCGGGCGGCGCCTCGGTGATCACGCTGCAGTTCGAGCTGACGCTGTCGCTGGACGTGGCCGAGCAAGAGGTGCAGGCGGCCATCAACGCCGGCGGCAACCTGCTGCCGGCCGACCTGCCGATGCCGCCGGTCTACAGCAAGGTCAACCCGGCCGACGCGCCGATCATGACCCTGGCCATGACCTCGGACACCATGCCGCTGCCCAAGCTGCAGGACATGGTGGACACGCGCGTGGCGCAGAAACTCTCGCAGCTCCAGGGCGTGGGCCTGGTCAGCATCAGCGGCGGGCAGCGCCCGGCCGTGCGCATCCAGGCCAACCCCACCGCGCTGGCCGCGCTCGGCATGTCGATCGACGACCTGCGCACCGCCATCGGCAGCGCCAACGTCAACGGCGCCAAGGGCAGCTTCGACGGCCCCGCGCGCGCCTCCACCATCGACGCCAACGACCAGCTCAAGTCCGCCGACGAATACCGCCAGATCATCGTCGGCTACCAGAACGGCGCGCCGATCCGCATCACCGACGTGGCCAATATCGTCGACGGCCCGGAGAACAGCCGCCTGGCGGCCTGGGCCAACGACAAGCCGGCCATCGTGCTGAACATCCAGCGCCAGCCCGGCGCCAACGTGATCGAGGTGGTGGACCGCATCAAGGCGCTGCTGCCGCAGCTGCAGAATTCGCTGCCGGCCTCGGTCAAGGTGCAGCAGCTCACCGACCGCACCACCACCATCCGCGCCTCGGTGCGCGACGTGGAGTTCGAACTGCTGCTGGCGGTGGCGCTGGTGGTGATGGTGATCTTCGTGTTCCTGCGCAACGTGCCGGCCACCATCATCCCGGGCGTGGCGGTGCCGCTGTCGCTGGTGGGTACCTTCGGCGTGATGTACCTGGCGGGCTTCTCGATCAACAACCTCACGCTGATGGCGCTGACCATCGCCACGGGCTTCGTGGTCGACGATGCGATCGTGATGATCGAGAACATCATGCGCTACATCGAGGACGGCGACTCACCCATGGAGGCCGCGCTCAAAGGCTCCAAGCAGATCGGCTTCACCATCATCTCGCTGACCTTCTCGCTGGTGGCCGTGCTGATCCCGCTGCTGTTCATGGGCGACGTGGTGGGGCGGCTGTTCCGCGAGTTCGCCATCACGCTGGCGGTGTCGATCCTGATCTCGGCGGTGGTGTCGCTGACGCTCACGCCGATGATGTGCGCGCGCCTGCTGCGCCATGTGCCGGAAGAGAAGCTGTCGCGCTTTCACCGTTCCACCGGCCGCTTCTTCGACAACGTGATCGCGCGCTACGGCCGCGCGCTGGAGTGGGTGCTGGACCGCCAGACGGCCACGCTGCTGGTGGCGGTCGGCACGCTGGTGCTCACCGTGCTGCTCTACCTGGTGGTGCCCAAGGGCTTCTTCCCCGTGCAGGACACCGGCGTGATCCAGGGCATCACCGAAGCCTCTCAGACCACCTCCTTCCCCGCCATGCAGCTCAAGCAGCAGGCGGTGGCCAAGGTGGTGCTGGAAGACCCGGCGGTGGAAAGCCTGTCCTCGTTCGTCGGCGTGGACGGCACCAACACCACGCTCAACGCCGGACGCCTGCTGATCAACCTCAAGCCCAAGGACGAGCGCAGCGATTCCATCGAGGACGTCACGCGCCGCCTGCAGGCCGCGGTCGACAAGCTCGGCGGCGTCTCGCTCTATACCCAGCCGGTCCAGGACCTGACCATCGAGGACCGCGTCTCGCGCACCCAGTACCAGTTCACCGTGCAGGACCCGGACCCGGCCACGCTGGCCACCTGGGTGCCGCGCCTGGTCGAGCGGCTCAAGCAGGAGCCCGAGCTGCGCGACGTGGCGAGCGACCAGCAGAACAACGGCCTGCGCGCCTACGTGGATATCGACCGCGACGCCGCGGCGCGCTTCGGCATCACCACGGCGGTGATCGACAGCGCGCTCTACAGCGCCTTCGGCCAGCGCCTGGTGTCGACCATCTTTACCCAGGCCAGCCAGTACCGCGTGGTGCTGGAGGCCATGCCCGAGTTCCGCACCGACCCGCAATCGCTGGCCGAGCTGCGCCTGCCGTCGTCGTCCGGCGGCCAGGTGCCGCTGGGCGCCTTCGCGCGCATCAGCGAACGCACCGGCGCGCTGGTGGTCAACCACCAGGGGCAGTTCCCCGCGGCCACCATCTCGTTCAACCTCGCGCACGGCGAGTCGCTGGGCGCGGCGGTCGACAAGATCACCAAGGTCGAGAAGGAAATCGGCCTGCCGATCTCCATGCAGACCGACTTCCAGGGGGCGGCGCTGGCGTTCCGCGCGTCGCTGTCCAACACGCTCTGGCTGATCCTGGCGGCGGTCATCACGATGTACATCGTGCTGGGCGTGCTGTATGAAAGCACCATCCACCCGGTGACCATCCTCTCCACCCTGCCATCGGCCGGCGTGGGCGCGCTGCTGGCGCTGCTGGTGTCCGGGCAGGACCTGGGCATCATCGCCATCATCGGCATCATCCTGCTGATCGGTATCGTCAAGAAGAACGCCATCATGATGATCGACTTCGCGCTCGAGGCCGAGCGCGAAGGCGGCATGGCGCCGCGCGAGGCGATCTTCCAGGCCTGCCTGCTGCGCTTCCGCCCGATCCTGATGACCACCATGGCGGCCCTGCTGGCGGCGTTGCCGCTGATGCTCGGCAGCGGTATCGGCTCCGAGCTGCGCCGCCCGCTGGGCGTCACCATGGTGGGCGGCCTGCTGGTCAGCCAGGTGCTGACGCTGTTCACCACGCCGGTGATCTACCTGGCCTTCGACCGCCTGGCCTGCCGCCTCAAGGACTGGCGCCAGCGCCGCTTCGGCGACCCCGACACCGGCGCGCCCGCCGGGGAGCCGAGGCCGTGATGAATCTCTCGGCCACCTTCATCCACCGCCCGGTCGCCACCGCGCTGCTGACCATCGGCATCCTGCTCGCGGGGCTGGCGGCGCTGCGGCTGCTGCCGGTGTCGCCGCTGCCGCAGGTGGACTTCCCCACCATCTCGGTGTCGGCGTCGCTGCCCGGCGCGAGCCCCGAGACCATGGCCGCCACGGTGGCCACGCCGCTGGAGCGCGCGCTCGGCGCCATCGCCGGCGTGACGGAGATCACCTCCAGCAGCTCGCTGGGCTCGACCCGCATCACGCTGCAGTTCGAACTCTCGCGCGACATCGACGGCGCCGCGCGCGACGTGCAGGCCGCCATCAACGCCTCGCGCGCCACGCTGCCCACCAGCCTGCCGAGCAACCCCACCTACCGCAAGGTCAACCCGGCCGACGCGCCGATCATGATCATCGCGCTCACGTCGCCGACCATGACGCGCGGGCAGCTCTACGACGCGGCCTCCACGATCCTCTCGCAGAAGCTGTCGCAGATCGAGGGCGTGGGGCAGGTGACCATCGGCGGCTCGTCGCTGCCCGCGGTGCGCGTGGAGCTCAACCCGACCGCGCTCAACAAGTACGGCGTCTCGCTCGAGGACGTGCGCAACACCATCAGCGCGACCAACGCCAACCGCCCGCTGGGCTCGCTCGAGAACAGCACCACCAACTGGCAGGTCTACGCCAACGACCAGGCCATGAAGGCGGCGGACTACATGCCGCTGATCATCCGCTACGCCACGCCGGGCACCTATTCCTCGGCCTCGGCCGGCGCGCTCATCGCCAGCACCGCCAACGCCACCGCCGGCGGTGGTGTCAGCACCAAGACCGTCAACGGCGTGACCACCACCACGCTGACCACCAGCAGCGGCACCACCACCATCTCGTCCGGCGCCACCGGCGGCAATACCAGCAGCGGCGGGCCCAACTCGTTCGCGGTGCCGGTCCGCCTGTCCGACGTGGCACGCGTGACCGACTCCGTGCAGGACATCCGCAACGCCGGCTCGGCCAACGGCCAGCCCTCGGTGCTGCTGGTGCTCAACCGCTCGCCCGGCGCCAACATCATCGAGACCGTCGACCGCGTCAACGAGATGCTGCCCTCGCTGCAGATGATGATCCCGTCGGCCATCAAGATGGAAGTGATGATGGACCGCACGCCCACCATCCGCGGCTCGCTGCGCGAGGTGGAGCGCACCCTGATGATCTCGGTGGCGCTGGTGATCATGGTGGTGTTCCTGTTCCTGCGCAATGTGCGCGCCACGCTGATCCCAAGCGTAGCCGTGCCGGTGTCGCTGATCGGCACGTTCTCGGTGATGTACCTGGCAGGCTTCTCTCTGAACAACCTGTCGCTGATGGCGCTCACCATTGCCACCGGCTTCGTGGTGGACGACGCCATCGTGGTGCTGGAGAACATCTCCCGCCACATCGAGGAAGGCATGAAGCCGCTCGAGGCCGCGCTGAGGGGCTCGCGCGAGGTGGGCTTCACGGTGCTGTCGATGAGCCTGTCGCTGATCGCCGTGTTCATCCCGCTGCTGATGATGGGCGGCATCGTCGGCCGCCTGTTCCAGGAATTCGCCGTCACCCTGTCGGTGGCGATCCTGGTGTCGCTGGTGGTCTCGCTGACCGCCACGCCGATGATGTGCGCGCGCCTGCTCAAGCCGGTGCGCCCGGAACGGCAGGGCCGCTTCTACCGCGCCAGCGAGCGCGTGTTCACCTGGATGCACGACCGCTACGCGCGCACGCTGGCGGTGGCGCTGCGCCATGGCGCGCTGGTGTGGCTGGTGCTGCTGGCCACCATCGGCCTCAATGTCTGGCTCTACACGATCGTGCCCAAAGGCTTCTTTCCGCAGCAGGATACCGGGCGCCTGATCGGCTTTATCCGCGCCGACCAGGCCACCTCGTTCCAGGCCATGCGCATCAAGCTCGACAACTTCATCAAGATCGTCCAGTCCGATCCCGCAGTGGTCAATGTCACCGGCTTCACCGGCGGTTCGCAGCGCAATACCGGCCAGATGTTCGTCACGCTCAAGCCGATTTCCGAGCGCGAATCGGCCGACGCCATCGTGGCCCGCCTGCGCGGCAAGCTGGCCAAGGAGCCCGGCGCCAGCCTGTTCCTGACCTCGGTGCAGGACATCCGCATCGGCGGGCGCCAGAGCAGCTCGGCCTACCAGTTCACGCTGCAGTCCGACGATCTCGACGTGCTGCGCGAGTGGGAGCCCAAGGTGCGCGCGGCGCTGTCCAACCTCAAGGGCCTGGAGGACGTCGACACCGACACCAACGACAAGGGCCTGCAGACCACGGTGACCATCGACCGCGACACCGCCTCCAAGCTCGGCGTCACGGCGCAGCAGATCGATGCCGTGCTCAACGACGCCTTCGGCCAGCGCCTGGTGTCCACCATCTACAACCCCCTCAACCAGTACCGCGTGGTGATGGAGTTGAGCCCGGAGTACCTGCAGGGACCGCATGCGCTCCAGGATGTCTACGTGGTCACCGGCGGCGGCAGGCGGGTCCCGCTGTCGGCCTTCGCGCGCGTGGCGCCCACCAGCACGCCGCTGGGCGTGAACCACCAGGGCCAGTTCGCCGCGTCCACCATCTCCTTCAACCTGGCCGAGGGCGTCTCGCTGTCGCAGGCGACCGACGCGGTCAAGGCTGAGATGGCGCGCATCGGCGTGCCGGAGACGCTGCAGGCCAATTTCCAGGGCAGCGCCAAGGCCTTCCAGGATTCGCTCAAGAGCCAGCCGCTGCTGATCCTGGCCGCGCTGATCACCATCTACATCGTGCTCGGCATGCTGTACGAGAGCTATGTGCACCCGCTCACCATCCTGTCCACGCTGCCGTCGGCCGGGGTGGGCGCGCTGCTGGCGCTGCTGGCTTCGGGCACCGATTTCAGCATCATCGCGCTGATCGGCGTGATCCTGCTGATCGGCATCGTCAAGAAGAACGCCATCATGATGATCGACTTCGCCATCGATGCCGAGCGGCGCGCGGGCCTGTCGCCGCGCGAGGCCATCTACCAGGCCTGCCTGCTGCGCTTCCGGCCCATCCTGATGACCACCATGGCCGCCCTGCTGGGCGCCATCCCGCTGGCCATCGGCCGCGGCGACGGCGCCGAGCTGCGCGCGCCGCTGGGCATCTCCATCGTCGGCGGCCTGCTGGTCAGCCAGTTGCTGACGCTCTACACGACGCCCGTGGTCTACCTGACGCTGGACCGCTGGCGCCTCAAGGTAAAAGCCTGGCGCCAGCGCCGCGCTTCCGTGCCCCCGGCCACGGCCAGCCTCGAACCCTGAATGCGATCCATGAACACCCTCTTCCGCATCCCTGTCCCCTCCTTCCCGGCCAGCGCGCTGACGCTGGCCTGCGCGCTGCTGCTGGCCGGCTGCGCGGTGGGGCCCGATTACAAGCGCCCCGATGCGCCCGACACGCCGGCCTTCAAGGAAGCGCGCGCCGACAGCACGCAGTGGGGCCAGTGGAAACCCGCCGAGCCGCAGGACGCGAGCGAGCGCAGCAACTGGTGGTCGGTCTTCAACGACCCGCAGCTCGATGCGCTGATGTCGCAGGTGCAGATCTCCAACCAGAACATCAAGGCGGCCGAGGCGCAATACCGGCAGGCGCAGGCCGCGCTGCAATCCGCCCGCGCCGGCTACTTCCCCACCGTGGGAGCTGCCGCGGGACTGGACCGCACGCGCGGCAGCAACGGCCAGATCGGCAACGGCCAGAGCGCGACGCTGTCGGCCAGCTGGGAGATCGACCTGTGGGGCCGCGTGCGCCGCCAGGTGGAGAGCAGTGATGCCAGCGCGCAGGCCAGCCAGGCCGATCTCGCCTCGACCCTGCTGTCGACCCAGTCCACGCTGGCGCAGAGCTACTTCCTGCTGCGCATCGCCGACCAGCAGAAGGCCGCGCTGGACCGCACCGTGGCCGACTACGCCCGCTCGCTGCAACTCGTGCGCAACCAGTATGCGGCCGGCACCGCGCAACGCTCCGATGTGCTGCAGTCCGAGAGCCAGCTCAAGAGCGCGCAGGCACTGCAGATCGACATCCAGATCACGCGCGCGCAGCTGGAGCACGCCATCGCCATCCTGACCGGCAAGCCGCCCGCGGACCTGTCCGTCACGCCGACGGACTACGCCGTCAATGTGCCGCGCGTTCCCACCGTGGTGCCGTCGGCGCTGCTCGAGCGCCGCCCGGACATCGCCGCGGCCGAGCGCCGCATGGCTGCGGCCAATGCGCAGATCGGCGTGGCGCAGGCGGCTTATTACCCCACGCTGACGCTGTCGGCCACCGGCGGCCTGTCCGCCAGTACGCTGGCACACTGGCTGTCGCTGCCGGACCGGATCTGGTCGATCGGCCCGGCGCTGGCCGGCACGCTGTTCGACGGCGGCCTGCGCAGCGCGGCCAAGGCGCAGGCGGTGGCCGCCTACGACCAGACCGTGGCCAATTACCGCCAGACCGTGCTCAGCGCCTTCCAGGAAGTGGAAGACAGCCTGGCCGCCGCGCGCCTGCTCGAGCAGGAGGCCGTGGTGCAGAACGATGCGCTGCGTACCGCGCGCGACGCGCTGGCGCTGGTCAACAACCGCTACCGCGCCGGCACCGCCAGCCTGCTCGACGTGCTGACCGCGCAGACCACGGCCTACACGGCGGAGCGTACCGCCCTGACCATCGCGGGCCGCCAGTACACCACCAGCGCGGTGCTGATCAAGGCGCTGGGCGGCGGCTGGCATATCGTGCCGGACAGCGCGCAAGTTCCGGCGCCCGCCTCGCAGCCCGCCTCGCAGCCCGCCTCGCCGCTCAACGCGCCCGACCTGCCCAGGCCGCCGGCACCGGGCAATATGCCGCCGCCGGCCGGCACGCAGGGCGCGCTGCCGGCGGCCGTGTCGGCGAAGCGGTAGGCACCCGCCGCCCTAGGCTGCGGGAAAGCACACCCGCGCCAGCAGTCCCTTGCCTGCCGCACCATCGAGCAGCACCAGCGATGCACCGTGCGCGGCGGCAATGTCGCGCACGATGGTGAGCCCGAGGCCCGATCCGCCCGGCGCGGCTTCGCCGGCCCGCGCCGGCTTGCCGCGGTAGAACGGCTCCAGCACCGCGGTGCGCTCCGCCGGCGCGATGCCGGGGCCGTCATCCTCCACCTCGAGCACCACCGCATCGCCGTCGCGATAGACGCGCGCGGTCACCACGCCGCCGGCCGGCGTGTAGCGCAGCGCGTTCTCGACGAGGTTGGTAGCCAGTTCGTGCAGCAGCTCGGTGCCGCTTACCGGCTGCGCGCACTCGCCCTCGAAACCCAGGTCGATGCGGCGCGCGCGCGCCGCCGGCATGAGTTCCAGGCAGACCTCGCACAGCAACGCCGCCAGGTCCAGCGGGCGCGGCGCTTCGGCGCCGCCGTGCGCGGCGCGCGCCATCGACAGCAGCCGGTCGGCCAGCGCGGCCATGCGCGCGGTGCTGTCGGCCAGGCCCTGGGCGATGCGGCGCTGCTCGGCGGGGTCGTGCTCGCGTGCGGCCAGCTGCGCCTGCGTGTGCAGCACCGCCAGCGGCGTGCGCAACTGGTGCGCGGCGTCGGCGACAAAGCGGCGCTGCGCAGCCAGCATCTGCTCCAGCCGTGCCATGTAGCCGTTCATCGCCTGCACCAGCGGCGCGGTCTCGCGCGGCGCGCTGTCCAGCGGGAGCGGCGTGGTGGCACCGGGCTGGCGCCGCGCCACTTCGGCGCGCAGCGCATCGAGCGGCGCCAGCGCGCGCCGCGTGAACAGCCAGATCACCAGCACCACGGCCAGCACCAGCATGGCCTGGCCCCACAGCACGTCGAACAGGATGTTGCGGGTGAGCGCCTGGCGCGAATCGAGAGTCTCGCCCACCTCGATCAGCGCCATGCCCCCGTGCGTGCCGCTGGCGTCCATCACCGGCTGGCGCAGCGCGGCGATGCGGATCGGCTGCCCGCGGTAGGTGCGGTCATAGAAGCTCACCAGCGCCGGATAGAGCTTGGTGCGCGGCTGGCTGGAATCGAACGGCGGCAGGTCGTCGTAGCCTGAGACGAATTCGCCGCGCACGCCGCTCACGCGATAGAACATGGTGGCGTTCATGCCCACCTCGAAGGTGTCCAGCGAGATATAGGGCGCATCCACGCGCACGCCCTCCGGCGTGAGCGTGATGCGCTCGGAGATATTGCGCGCCGACGCCAGCAGGGTGCGGTCGTAGGCCAGGTCGGCCGAGGCCAGGGCGTTCGAGTAAGCCACCACGCCGTACACGGCCTGCAGCAGCAGCATCGGCGGGATCAGCCACCAGAGCAGGCGCGCGCGCAGGCTGGCGGGACGCGCCCGGCGCCTGCCCGGCTCAGCCACCGCCGGGCTCCAGCACGTAGCCAAGCCCGCGCAAGGTGACGATGGCGGCGCCCGAACCCTCGAGCTTGCGCCGCAGCCGGTGCACGTAGACCTCGATCACGTCGGGCTGGGTCTCGTCGGCCAGCGTGAAGATGCTGGCGTAGATGCGGTCCTTGCTCACCGTCTTGCCCGGCGGGGTCATCAGGATCTCCAGCACCGCGTGCTCGCGCGGCGTCAGCGCCAGCGGCACGCCGCCCACCTGGAAATGCCGCGCCACGGTATCGAAGCCGAGCCCGCCGCACATCACCAGCGGCGCCTCGGTCTGCCGCGCGCGCCGCAGCAGCGCCTTGACGCGCGCCTCGAACTCGGCGAGGTCGAAAGGCTTGGCCATGTAGTCGTCGGCGCCCAGGTCCAGGCCCTTGACACGATCACCCACCTCGCCGCGCGCGGTCAGGATCATGACCGGCACGCGGCAGCCGCGCTTGCGCAGGCGTGCCAGCAGGTCCAGCCCGTCGCGGTCGGGCAGGGTGAGGTCCAGCAGGACCAGTGCGTAGTCGATGCCGCCCGCCCCGGCCGCGCCGGCGTGCGTGCTGAACAGCAGCGATTCGGCGCTGGCCGCGTCGGCGGCGCGCTCCACGGTGAAATGCATGGCGCGCAGCGCCTGCGTCACCCAGGTGGCCAGTTCGTCATGGTCCTCGACCAGTAGCACTCTCACGGAAATCCCTCCTCCTGCCTGATCTTGTTGTCATGCGGACCCGCTGGCCTTCGGGCTCGCGCGCCGCTAACATGCCTGAATTTTGCACCTTCTGCCAGCACCGTCCGGTTCTGGCGGGAGGATTCCGCCCGGCATCCGCCACACGGAGGGCGGCCGCACCCGAGGAGACCCGATGAAGCCCTTCCCGGCAGCCTTGCACCTGGCGCGCGCCGCGCTGGCGCTTGCCGCTTCCTGCGCGTTCGGGGCGAGCGCCGCCGCGCCGGAGTGCATCGTGCCCGCCAAGCCCGGCGGCGGCTTCGACCTGACCTGCAAGCTGGCGCAGCGCGCGCTGCTGGAGGCCGGCATGACCGGGCAGCCGATGCGCCTGGCCTACATGCCGGGCGGCATCGGCGCGGTAGCCTATAACAGCGTGGTGGCCCAGCGCCCCGCCGAGCCGGACACCATCGTCGCCTTTTCTAGCGGCTCGCTGCTGGCGCTGGCCGAAGGCAAGTTCGGCAAGTATGGCGCAGCGGACGTGCGCTGGGTCGGCGCGCTGGCCACCGACTACGGCGTGGTCGCGGTACGCGCCGATTCGCCCTACAAGACCTTGAAGGATCTGGTGGCGGCGCTCAGGTCGGATCCGGACCAGGTCCTGTTCGGCGCCGGCGGCACCATCGGCAACCAGGACTGGATGAAGGCCGCGCTGCTGGCGCGCCAGGCCGGGGTGGGCTACAAGCGCATGCGCTTCGTGGGCTTCGAGGGCGGCGGCGAGGCCTTTACGGCGCTGCGGGCCGGCCAGGTGCAGGCCGTCTCCGGCGATGCATCCGAAGCAACAATGCAGCTGGCCATGGGCGACATCCGCATCCTCGCGGTACTGGCGGAGCGGCGCCTGCCCGGCACGCTGGCCGCCGTGCCCACCGCGCGCGAGCAAGGCTACGACATCGACTGGCCGGTCGTGCGCGGCTTCTACATGGGGCCGAAGGTGGCGCAGGCCGACTACGCACGCTGGGCGGCGCGCTTCGAGCGCCTGCAGGCCAGCCCGGCCTTTGCCCGCCTGCGCGCCGAGCAAGGCCTCTATCCCGCCGACATGGATGCCGCCGCGCTCGATGCCTACGTCAAGCGCACCGTGCAGCGCTACGGCACGCTGGCCAAGGAGTTCGGCCTGGTGCGCTAGCGGCGCGGTACGCTCATGGCGCGGCGCCTGGGGCTTGCGCGGCATGGGCGGCACGGGCGGCATCGCCGGCGGGACGCGGCAGCGGCTGCTTGCTCACGCGTTCCTTGAGCCAGGTGGCGGCCTTGCCGAGCGGCCGCTGCTTGTGCCACACCAGTTCCATCGCCACCGGCCAGTCCTGGTCGTCGAATTCCAGCACCGGGGACACCAGTTGCGCCGCCGCCGGCGAATTGGCCGCCACGTGCCACGGCACGAAGGCCCAGCCAAGGCGCCGCTTGACCAGTTCTACGATCACCCACTGGCTTTCCACCCACCACACCTCGGCCGCCACGCGCAGGCGCTTTTTCTCCTCGCTGTCGCTGCTGCGCACGGCCACCATGAGCTGGCGGTAGCGCTTGAGCTCCTCCCAGCCCACGCGCTGGTCGGCCAGCGGATGATCCGGCGCGCAGATGATCTGCATCGGCACCCAGCCCAGCGCGCGAAAGCCCAGCTCGGGCGGCAGCACTTCCTGGCGCCACATCAGGCCGAGGTCCGCGCTGCCTTCCAGCACCAGGCGGCTGACATCCTCCATCAGCGGGAACAGCAGTTCCAGCTCGACCGCCGGGAAGCGCGTCGAGAACTCTTCGAGCATCACGCCCAGCGTCTCCTCCGGATACAGCTCGTCCACCGCCAGCACCAGACGGCTTTCCACACCCTCGCCCAGGCTCTTGGCCACCCCGCGGAAGTGCTCGCAGCGCTCCAGGATCACGCGCGCCTCGGCCAGCAGGCGCTCGCCGGCGGCGGTCAGCACGGGATAGCGCGCGCTGCGGTCGAACAGCTGGTTGCCGAGGTCGATCTCCAGATTGGAGACGGCCGCGCTGACCACCGACTGCGCCTTGCCGAGCCGGCGCGCGGCGGCCGAGAAAGAGCCGCATTCGGCGGCGGCGGCGAAGGCCTGCAACTGTTCGAGGGAAAGGCTCATGTGATGCTCCCGGCCGCCACCAGACCGGAGGGCGACAATCTATCTGTTAAAGCGATGGATACCAACTTTACCATCATCGTAATCCAGATAGAATGGCCTCCATCGTGTTGTCACACAGGAAGGATCATGCGTACGACAAAGGACCGGATTCGCCACACCATCGGCTTCGAAGTCATCGGCCTGTTTATCTTCGCGCCGCTCGCCAGCCTGGTGTTCGGCTTCGCCCTGCACCAGATGGGCGTCATCGCCGTGGTCGCCTCGGTCATCGCCGCCGGCTGGAACTATCTCTACAACCTGCTGTTCGACAAGGCCATGCTGCGGTTCACCGGACAGCTGCGCAAACCCGTGGCGGTGCGCGTGCTTCACGCGATCCTGTTCGAGGCAGGCCTGCTCGTGGTGTTCCTGCCGCTGGTGTCGTGGTACCTCGACATGAGCCTGTTCGACGCCTTCGTCATGGATATCGCCGTGGCGGCGTTCTATGTGGTCTATGCGTTTATCTACAACTGGGCCTACGACACCGTGTTCCCGGTCGGCAAGACCGCGGCAAGCCAAAAGCCGGCGGTGCTGGCGGAGCCGTGCAGCCGCTAAGGCCAGGCGCGGCACGACAAGAAAAACGGATGCCGGCGGCATCCGTTTTTTATTGTCCGGCACGCAGCCGGTATGCACCCGGCATGCAAGGCCGGGGAGGCTCAGTGGCGCTCCGGCGTCGCCACGTTACCCACCACGCCGCCCAGCGCGGCACCGCCGAGGGTCGCGGCCGGGCCGCCGATCAGCGCCGCGCCGGCTACGCCGCCGACGCCTGCACCGATTGCCGTATTGCGCTGCTTGGGGGTGATGTCGGCACAACCCGCCGCGCTCAGCAGGGTGGCCAGCACAAGTGTCAGGGTCAGGGTACGCATGGTGGGGCTCCTTTCTGGATTTGCGTGGGCGCCGGGCAAGGGAGCCGGGCGCGTCTCATGCACCAAGTATGGCGTCGCGCAAAGCACTTCGGGAGCGGGCCCAGGCCGAACCTCCTGTCGGACGATTCCCACAAGTGACCCGGCCGAGGATGGGGCGGGACGGCGTGCGCCCTGCTCTCACGGGTTATCCCCCATCGCCGCATGCTTGAAGCGCGCCGCCATTTAGTTATACTCCATAACAAATCTGCGGCTTGCCCTCCGCCGTGCACGGACACGCGGCAAGCCACGACAAAAGCGATGGAGACAACACCATGAAGATCGCGATAGCCGGCGGCGGCATCGGCGGCCTGACGCTGGCACTGCTGTGCCACCGCCACGGCATCGAGGCCGAGGTCTGGGAAGCCAGCGAGACCATGCGCCCGCTCGGCGTGGGCATCAACCTGCTGCCGCACGCGGTGCGCGAGCTGGCCGAGCTCGGCCTGCGCGACGCCATCGCGGAGCTCGCCGTACCGACTTCGTCGCTGTCCTACTACAACAAGCTCGGCCAGCGCATCTGGCACGAGCCGCGCGGCCTCGCCGCCGGCTACGAGCTGCCGCAGTTTTCCATCCATCGCGGCGAGTTCCAGATGCTGCTCTACCGTACCGCGATCGAGCGCCTGGGCGCGCATCGCGTGCATGCGGGCCACGCCTTCGAAACGGTGACCAGCACCGGCGCCGCCGCCGGCGAACCGGTCACCTTCACGCTGCGCCGCCGCAGCGACAACGCCGTGATCGCCGCGCAGGCCGATGTGCTGGTGGGCGCCGACGGCATCCATTCCGCGGTACGCCGCCATTTCTACCCGCACGGCGACGCGCCACGCTTCTCGCGCCGCACGCTGTGGCGCGCCGTGAGCGAGGCGCCACCGTATCTCGACGGCAGCGCGATGTTCATGGCCGGCCACCAGGACCAGAAGTTCGTGGCCTACCCGATCTCCGGGCCGCTGCGCCGCGAAGGCCGCTCGCTGGTCAACTGGATCGCCGAGCTGCGCGTGCCCGACCACGTCTCCGATACGCCACCGCGCAGCGACTGGAACAAGCAGGTGGACAAGTCCGTGTTCGCCGCCGCCTTTGCCGGCTGGCGCTGGGACTGGATCGACATTCCCGCGCTGATCGACGGCGCGCAGGCCATCTATGAATTTCCGATGGTGGACAAGGATCCGCTGCCGCGCTGGACCTTCGACCGCGTGACCTTGCTGGGCGATGCCGCGCACCCGATGTATCCGATCGGCTCCAACGGCAGCGCGCAGGCCATCCTCGATGCGCGCTACCTGACCGACTGCCTGCTGGCCAACGGCGCGCCGCACGACAAGTCCGGCGCCGGCTACGCGCTGCGCGAGTACGAGGCCGAACGGCTGCCGCGCACCGCCGCCATCGTGCTGCGCAACCGCCTCAACGGCCCCGAGCAGGTCATGCAGCTGGCCGAGCAGCGCGCGCCGCAAGGCTTCAGCGATATCGAGACGGTGATCCCGCGCGCGGAGCTCGAAGGCATCGCGCAGCGCTACAAGCAGCTGGCCGGCTTCGACCGCCAGTCGCTGCAGCTGCCGCCGCGCTAGCGCGTCCGCTCGCCGCCGGTCCGCCGGCATCGTCGTTCGTCAAATCATGCCCACCCGCGACCGGCCGTGAACAGCCGGCGCCATCGCCAGAGAAAATGAGAGAGGGAGACACCGTGCCGCGCCCCAGCTTTTGCCGCTTCGCCAATGCAACCGCGTTCCGCCGCCATAGCGTGGCGGCTGCAAGCCTTGCCGCCACCCTCGCCACCCTCGCCACGCTTGGCGCGGCGCCCGCGCTGGCCGAGGTGACCGTCGGCGTCAGCATTTCGTCGACCGGGCCGTCGGCGTCGCTTGGCATCCCGCAGAAGAACAGCATGCCCTTGCTGCCGGACGCCATCGGCGGCGAGAAGATCCGCTACGTGGTGCTGGACGACGCCTCCGACCCTACCCAGGCCACCAAGGTGGCGCGCCGCTTCGTCAGCGAGGACAAGGTCGACATCATCCTCGGCTCGTCCGCGGTGGCGCCGTCCATCGCCATCGCCGAGGTCGCCGACGAAAGCCAGACCGTGCAGCTGGCCTTCTCGCCGATCGAACTCAAGCCCGGACACGGCGAATGGACTTATCGCCTGGCGCAGCCCGTCAGGCTGATGGCCGAAGCCGTGGCGGATGCGGCGCATGCCAGGGGCGTCAAGACCGTCGCCTTCATCGGCTTTGCCGACGCCTACGGCGAAACCTGGCTCAAGGAATTCACCACGGCCGCCACCGCGCGCGGCATCCGCCTCGTCGCTACCGAGCGCTATGCCCGCTCGGACACCAGCGTCACGGCGCAGACGCTCAAGCTGATTGCCGCGCGCCCCGATGCCGTGCTGATCGCCGGCGCGGGCACCGGCGCGGCGCTGCCGCATACCGCGCTGCGCGAGCGCGGCTACACCGGGCCGGTCTATCACACGCATGGCGCGGCCACCAAGGACCTGATCCGCATCGGCGGCAAGGCCGTCAACGGCTCCATCCTGCCGGCCGGCCCGGTCATCGTCGCCGAGCAGCTGGCGGACAGCGCGGCGGTCAAGAAGCCGGGCCTCGACTATGTGGGCCGCTACGAAAAGCAGTTCGGGCCGGACAGCCGCACCCAGTTCGGCGCCCATCCCTACGATGCGGGCCTGGTGCTGCAGCGGATCGTGCCGGCGGCGCTCAAGCGGGCCAGGCCGGGCACGCCCGAGTTCCGCCGCGCGCTCAAGACGGCGCTGGAAAGCGAGCGCGATATCGTGGTCTCGCACGGCGTGCTGAACTACACGGCACAGGACCACTTCGGCTTCGACACGCGCGGGCGCGTCATGCTGACCATCGACAACGGCAACTGGAAGCTGCTGAAATGACGGCGCCCGCTGCTGCCGCCGGCGCGCTGGCGCTGCCGGCCCCCACGCTCGAACATGTCGCGGATTTCCGCTTCCGGCTGGCCCCGGCCACCGAGGTCGGCGTCAGCGCGCTCGGCAACCGCCGCGTGATCCCCATCCTCGACGGCGTCGTCACCGGGCCGCGCCTGCAAGGCCGCATCCTGCCCGGCGGCGCGGACTTCCAGCTGGTCCGCCATGATGGCGACAAAGGCGACAAAGGCGACAATGGCGACGCCGTCAGCGTGGCCGATATCGAAGCGCGCTATGTGCTGGAGACCGACGACGGCGCCCGCATCTACATCGTCAATGCCGGCGTGCGCAGCGGCCCCGCCGGGCTGATCGCGCGCCTGGCTGCCGGCGAGCTCATCGATCCTGGCCTGGTCTACTTCCGCACCGCGCCGCGCTTCGAAACGGCGGCGCCGGGCTACGGCTGGCTGATGCAGCACCTGTTCGTCGCCACCGGCGCACGCTACCCCGACCGGGTCGAAATGCGGTATTTTCGCGTGGTATGAGATGCCGGCCGCAATCCTGGACTTCCACACCGACGCAGCCCCATGAACACAGCCAAGGCGCGCCCGCGCCGCAGCCGCGAAGCCCTCGCCCCTGATCCCGCCAGCCCGGGTGGCGGCACCGATGCCGCCGCCGGCTTCGACCCGCACGTGGCCGACATCGACTACGGCGTGCTCGATAGACTGGTGGGCTACGCCATCCGCCGCGCGCAGATCCGCATCTACGAAGACTTCGTGCAGTCGCTGGCGCAGTGGAACATCACGCCGCCGCGCTTTTCCGCGCTGGTGATCATCGCGCGCAACCCCCATCTCAAGCTGACCGAGCTGGCACGCATACTCGGCATCGCGCGCTCCGGCGCGGTACTGCTGGTCGATGCGCTGGAAGACATGAAGCTGGTGGCGCGCCGCCCGGCCCCGCACGACCGCCGCGCCTACAGCCTGGTGCTGACCCCGGGCGGGCGTCGCACGCTGGAAGCCGCCACCGCGGCCGTGTGCGAGCACGATGCGCGCGTGGCGGCGGCCCTGAGCGCGGAGCAGCAAGACACGCTGCGTGCGCTGCTCGGCCAGCTGGCGCCGCCCGGTGGCGCCGCCGCCGCGCAAGCGGGCGGCCTCGCGGAAATCTGAAAACGGCGTCATCCGCGGCGCCATGTCCATGCGTTAACATGGGCACCATGCAGAAACGCCCCTCCCCACTTCTTCGCCGCCTGCTGCCGCTTTGCGCCGCGGCGCTGCTATTCGTCAACGGCCTGCCGGCCGCCACGGCAAAGACCGCCAAGGCCAAGGCCGCCCACGCTGCCGCCGCAACCACCAGGCACGCCGGCAGTGAAGCCGCCGAGCCCGCCGCCGCGCGCTCGGGCCTGCCGGCCGGCGTGATGGCCGCGCTCAAGCGCGCCCATATCCCCGCGGCATCCACCAGCTTCTATGTGATCAAGGTCGGGGCGCAGGCACCGCGCGCGAGCTGGAACGCGCAGGCGCCGATGAACCCCGCGTCGACCATGAAGCTGGTCACCACCTTCGCCGGGCTGCAGTTGCTGGGGCCCGCCTACCGCTGGCAGACTTCGCTCTACGCCGACAGCCAGCCCGGCGCCGACGGCACCGTCAACGGCAACGTCTACCTGCGCGGCCAGGGCGATCCCAAGCTGGTGCCCGAGGAGATGGCCAAGCTGGTCGCCTCGGCGCGCACCGCGGGCGCCACCACCATCAACGGCGACCTGGTGCTGGACCGCAGCTTCTTCGACGCGGCCATCGACAACGGCAACACCATCGACGGCGAAACCCAGCGCGCCTACAACGTCAGCCCCGATGCGCTGCTGTATGCGTTCAAGACGCTGTCCTTCACCCTCACCCCCGATGCCGCCAGCCAGACCGTGGCGGTTTCGGTCACGCCGGCGCTGGCCCAGCTCAAGCTCGACAACCGCCTCGCGCTGTCGCACGGCAAATGCGGCGACTGGCGCGCGCACGCCAACCCGATGGTCACGCCGCAGCCGGACGGTACCGTGCTGGCCTCCTTCGACGGCAGCTATGCAGCCGACTGCGGCGAGCACGTGGTCAATATCGCCACGCTCTCGCACAACGAGTTCGCCTGGGGCGGCTTTGTCGCCGAATGGCAGCTCGCGGGCGGCCGCTTCACCCACCAGCCCGCCCTACGCATGGGCCGCGCGCCGCGCGGGTCCTTCCTGCTGGCGCGCCACTACGGCCAGCCGCTGTCGGAGATCGTGCGCGACATCAACAAGTATTCGAACAACGTGATGGCGCGCCAGCTGTACCTGACCATCGGCGCCGAGATCGACCGCAGCGGTCCCGCCAGCACCGCGCGCTCGGCCAAGGTAGTGCAGCGCTGGCTGGGCCGGCAGGGCCTGGACATGCCAGGCCTGGTGCTGGACAACGGCTCGGGCCTGTCGCGCGAAGAGCGCATCAGCGCCTACGATATGTCGCGGCTGTTGCAGCAGGCGCTGGCCAGCGATGTGGGGCCGGTGCTGATCGATTCACTGCCGATCCTGGGCGTGGACGGCACCCTGCGCAACCGCCTCACCCGCGCGGGCGCTGCCGGCAATGCCTACATGAAGACCGGCACGCTGGCGGACGTGCGTGCGCTGGCGGGGTATGTGGATGCCTTGAATGGCGACCGGTATGTGGTGGTGAGCTATATCAATCATGCGAATGCTTCTGCCGGGCAGCAGGCGCACGATGCGTTGTTGCAGTGGGTCTATCAGGGAGCGCCCTGAGGTTTCGCGCTTCCGGGCTGAAGTCAAAGACAGCTTCAAGGCATCGCTGCCTTTGAAGCTGTCCTGGCTTTCAAGCCAGGCGGTGACGGTGAGGCTTGCGGCGCCGGGCGGAAAGTCAGCTCAAGTGCCCGGGATCAGTTGAACGCCGCGGCGGCCCGCTGCAACCGGTCCCTCACCCCATCCCACTCGTGCCCGGCCGGCAGGGCCTCAACCGCCAGCAGTCCGTACCCCTCCCGATCCAGCCTGCGCAACAGGCGGTACAGCTCGCGCGCAAAGGCCTCGGCATCCGCGGGCGCCGGCACCCAGGTACAGCGCGGATCGGTGGCAGCCTCGCGCCCCACCCAGGCCACTTTCGCACCGGCAGGCAGGTTCGCCAGTTGCGCGGGCAGGTCCGCCATCGACGACAACACCAGCGGCGTATGCGGTGCGTAATGCGCTTTCAGCGTCCCCGAGGCGCGCGGCGCGGCGGCGTCCGGCGGCAAGGGCGTCGCACCCAGGACGCCTGCCATCATCGCCGGCGTGATCGCGCCGGGGCGCAGCAATACCGGTCCGATGCCCTGCTCCAGCCGCGACAGGTCGACGATGGTGGATTCGATGCCGACTTCCACGCCGTCGCCTTCGAGCACGAAGACGCTGTCGCCGAATTCGTCGCGCACGTGCTGGGCCGTGGTCGGGCTGACCTGGCCGAACTTGTTGGCCGACGGTGCGGCGATGCCGCCGCGGCCGCGCTTGAAGCGCGACAGCAGCGCCTGCGCGACCGGATGCGAGGGGCAGCGCAGGCCGATGCTGTCCTGGCCGCCCGCCACCGCCGCGGGGATATGGGCGGCACGCTTGAGGATCAGCGTGAGCGGGCCGGGCCAGAACGCGTCGATCAGGTCCTGCGCGGCCGGCGGCACGTCGTCCACCCAGTAGCTGATGTCGCCGCCGTCCACCACGTGCACGATGATGGGATGGTTGGACGGGCGCCCCTTGGCGGCGAAGATGCGGGCGATGGCCTCGGGGTTCTCCGCGTCGGCGCCGAGGCCGTAGACGGTCTCGGTGGGAAAGGCGACCAGCTGGCCGGCTTCCAGCAGTTGGACCGCCTGGTCAAGTTCGGCGGGGGTAGGCATGCGCGACATCGATGGATCTCTGGGGCGGGGGTGAGGCGCGACGGCGGGCGCGCCGGGGGCCGGTCAGGGCTCGATATGGAGCGCCTTCAAGGCGGTGTCGAAGGCGCGCGCGGCATCGGCAGCCTCGCCGCCCACGCAGTTGACGTGGCCCATCTTGCGCGAGGGGCGGGCGTCGTTCTTGCCGTAGAGGTGGAGCTTGGCGCCTGCCTGGCCCAGCACTTCGTCCCAGGCCGGCGTACGCTCCAGGCCGAACTCGAACCAGGCGTCGCCGAGCAGGTTGAGCATCTTGCCGGCGGAGTGCTGGCGCGTGCTGCCCAGCGGCAGGCGTGCCATGGCGCGCACCTGCTGCTCGAACTGGCTGGTCTCGCACGCATCCATGGTGATGTGGCCGGAGTTGTGCGGGCGCGGCGCCATTTCGTTGGCGACCAGCGAGCCGTCCGTCAGCACGAAGAACTCGATGCACAGCACGCCCACATAGCCCATCTCGGTGGCGATGGTGGCGGCAGCGGCACGCGCGCGATCGGCGATCTCGTCGGAGACGCTGGTCGACGGCATGGTGGTGGCGAACAGGATGCCGTCGCGGTGCACGTTCTCGGCCAGCGGCCAGGTAGCGGTGCTGCCGTCGGCGGCGCGCGCGGCCAGCACGGAGACTTCGTAGGCCAGCGGCAGCATCTTCTCCAGCACGCAGGGCACGTGCTGCATGGCGCGCCACGCGGCACGCACGTCTTCGCGGGTCTTCACGCGGGCCTGGCCCTTGCCGTCGTAGCCCATGCGCGCGGTCTTGAGGATGCCGGGCAGCAGTTCCTCGGGCAGCTGGTCGACGTCGGCATCGTGCTGGATCACCCAGTGCGGCGCGGTGGGCACGCCGGTGCGCTCGGCGCACAACGCGAAGAACTTCTTCTCGCCGATGCGGTTCTGCGCGATCGACACGCAGTAGCCGCGCGGCGCGACGAAGGCACCGAGCTGCTCGAGCCGGTCCAGCGAGAGCGAGGGCACGTTCTCGAACTCGGTGGTCACCGCCGGGCACAGGCGAGCCATCTCGGCCAGCGCCGCCTCGTCGGTATAAGGCGCGCAGATGTGCTTCTCGGCGATGGTGCCGGCCGGGCTGTCCTGGTCCGGGTCGAGCACGCAGACCTTGTAGCCCATGGACTGCGCGGCCTGCGCGAACATGCGGCCGAGCTGGCCGCCGCCGAGCACGCCGAGCCAGGCGCCGGGCAGTACCGGCGCACCGGGATTGTCGAGGCCGAACTCGGCACGCGACTCGGGCGTGTGGGCTTCGACCAGGTAGGGATGGATGTCGGTAGGCATGGCGCTCTTTTGCGGTAAAACGGGGCTGGGCTGGCTCGGGCAGCGTGGACGTGCGGCGCTTACACCGGCAGCGTCATGGCGCGCGCGGCTTCGGTCTGCTTCGCGCGGAACGCTTCGAGCGCGGCGGCCAGCGCGTCGTCGGTGGTGGCCAGCGTGGCGATGGCGTGCAGCGCGGCATTGGCGGCACCGGCCTCGCCGATGGCGAAGGTGGCGACCGGCACGCCCTTGGGCATCTGCACGATCGACAGCAGCGAATCCTCGCCGCGCAGGTACTTGGAGGGCACCGGCACGCCGAACACCGGCACGATGGTCTTGGCGGCGATCATGCCTGGCAGGTGCGCGGCGCCACCGGCGCCGGCGATGATGGCACGCAGGCCGCGCGCGCGCGCGGTGGCGGCGTACTCGAACATCTCGTCGGCCATGCGGTGGGCGGACACCACGCGCGCCTCGAAGGCCACGCCGAAATCCTTCAGCATGGCCACTGCGTTCTGCATCACGTCCCAGTCGGAACTGCTGCCCATCACGACGCCGACCAGCGGCTTGACTGTATTGCTCACGTTCAAATCCTTATGAATCCCCGCCGCCGGCTTGCGCCCCGCGGCGGTGGCCTCCGCTCTCCCGCTACGGGGGCGGGCGGAGCCAACATCTTGCAAGTCCGGCCCACGCAGGCGGGACCCGCGCGGGTCATTACTGCAGTTCCTCGCCGGTTAGGCGCGTCAGCGCCTCGCGGTACTTGGCGGCGGTCTTCTCGATCACGTCGTCGGGCAGCTTGGGCGCCGGGGCGGTCTTGGGCCAGGGCTTGCCGTCGATGCGCACGGACTCGAGCCAGTCGCGCACGAACTGCTTGTCGAACGACGGCGGGTTGGTGCCGACCTGGTACGAATCCGCCGGCCAGAAGCGCGAGGAATCGGCCGTCAGCACTTCGTCCATCAGCGTCAGCGTGCCGTCTTCGTCCAGGCCGAACTCGAACTTGGTGTCGGCGATGATGATGCCGCGCGTGGCAGCGTACTCGGCCGCTTCCTTGTACAGGCGGATGGAGATCTCGCGCATCCGGCGCGCCAGGTCCACGCCGATGCGGGTCTCGACTTCGCCGAAGGAGATGTTCTCGTCGTGCTCGCCCATCTCGGCCTTGGCGGCCGGGGTGAAGATCGGCTCGGGCAGCTTCTGCGCGTTCTGCAGGCCGGCGGGCAGCTTGATGCCGCACACGCTGCCGGTGGCCTGGTAGTCCTTCCAGCCGCTGCCGGCCAGGTAGCCGCGCACCACGGCCTCCACCAGGATCGGCTTGAGACGCTTGACCACCACGGCGCGGCCCTTCACCTGTTCGACTTCGGCCGGGCTCACCACGCTTTCTGCGCTGACGTCGGTCTCGTGGTTCGGCACGATATGGGCCAGCTTCTTGAACCAGAAATTGGCCATCTGGTTGAGCACGCGGCCCTTGCCGGGAATCGGCTCGCCCAGGATGACGTCGAAGGCCGACAGGCGGTCGGAGGTGACGATCAGCAACTTGTCTTCGCCGACGGCGTAGTTGTCGCGGACCTTGCCGTGGCCGAGCAGCGGCAGCGAGGTGATGGAGGACTGGTAAAGGGCGTTGGACATGGTGGTTCCGAAAAAACGCGGAGCTAGGCGCACGGCCTGGAAAAGCGTCGTCCCCGCCGGCCCCCGCTACGGGGGCCTGGGCAGGGACTCAGGGGCATACGGTGGTGCCGCCGGCGGGCCGGCGGCACGGACTGCGATTTACTGCAAGGTCACTGCACGACCTGCGCCAGCGCGCCCGACTTGTACTGCTGGGCGATCGCTTCGAGCGCGACCGGCTTGATCTTCGAAGCCTGGCCTTCGCAGCCGAAGGCGATGTAGCGCGCCTTGCAGACCAGCTTGGCGGCTTCGCGGGCCGGCTTGAGGTATTCGCGCGGGTCGAACTTGCCCGGGTTCTCGGCGAAGAAGCGGCGGATCGCGCCGGTCATGGCCAGGCGGATATCGGTGTCGATATTGATCTTGCGCACGCCGAACTTGATGGCTTCCTGGATTTCCTCGACGGGCACGCCGTAGGTTTCCTTCATGTCGCCGCCGAACTGGCGGATTTCCTCGAGCAGTTCCTGCGGCACCGAGGACGAGCCGTGCATCACCAGGTGGGTGTTGGGGATGCGGGCGTGGATTTCCTTGATGCGGCCGATCGCCAGGATGTCGCCGGTGGGCTTGCGGGTGAACTTGTAGGCGCCGTGCGAGGTGCCGATGGCGATGGCCAGCGCGTCGAGCTGGGTGGCCTTGACGAAGTCGGCGGCCTGCTCGGGGTCGGTCAGCAGCATGGAGTGGTCCAGCTTGCCTTCGGCGCCGATGCCGTCTTCCTCGCCGGCTTCGCCGGTCTCGAGCGAGCCCAGGCAGCCGAGTTCGCCTTCCACGGTGACGCCGATGGCGTGCGAGAGCTGCACCACCTTGCGGGTCACGTCGATGTTGTACTCATAGTCCGACGGGGTCTTGCCGTCTTCGCGCAGCGAGCCGTCCATCATCACCGAGGAGAAGCCCAGGTCGATGGCGGCCTGGCAGATCGCCGGCGACTGGCCGTGGTCCTGGTGCATCACCACCGGGATATGCGGGTAGGCTTCCACTGCGGCTTCGATCAGGTGGCGCAGGAAGTGCTCGCCCGCATACTTGCGCGCGCCCGCCGAGGCCTGCATGATCACCGGCGCGTTGACTTCGTCGGCGGCCTGCATGATGGCCTGAACCTGTTCCAGGTTGTTGACGTTGAAGGCAGGCAGACCGTAGCCGTTTTCGGCGGCGTGGTCGAGCAGCTGGCGCATCGATACGAGTGGCATGTCAAACTCCTAAAGAAAGAATGGGGTGTCTCGGTATTTCTTTATGTCTTTCGAATTGTCGCTGGCACGCGCCTGCAGCTCTGGACGGCAAGGCACACATCCCGGCATCAGGCGCCAACCCTGACGATCTTCAGCGTATTGGTGCCACCGGGCTGCCCCATCGGCTCGCCGATGGTGAGCACGATGAAGTCACCGCGCTGCACCACGCCGCGCGCCAGCAGCAGTTCCTCGGCCTGCTCCAGCGCGGTGTCGCGGTCGGTGCTGGCTTCCAGCGGCAGCGCCACGACGTTGCGGTAGAGCTGCATCTTGCGCTGCGACGCCAGGTTGGGCGTCATGGCGTAGATCGGCACGTGAATGCGGTGCCGGCTCATCCAGAGCGCGGTGGCGCCGGAATCGGTCAGCGCGGCGATGGCCTTCACCTGCAAATGATAGGCCGTGAACAACGCGCCCATGGCGATCGACTGGTCGATGCGGGCGAAGGTCTGGTTCAGGAAATCGGTGTCGAGCTGGACCACCTCGGATTTCTCGGCCTCCACGCACACCGCGGCCATGGCTTCGACGGTTTCCACGGGATAGCGACCGGCGGCGGTCTCGGCCGACAGCATCACGGCGTCGGTGCCGTCCAGCACGGCGTTGGCCACGTCGGACACCTCGGCGCGCGTCGGCACCGGGTTGACGATCATGCTCTCCATCATCTGGGTGGCGGTGATGGTCAGCTTGTTGGCTTCGCGCGCCAGCCGGATCATGCGCTTCTGCAGCGCCGGCACGGCGGCATTGCCCACTTCCACGGCCAGGTCGCCGCGCGCCACCATGATGCCGTCGGAGGCCTGCAGGATCTCTTCCAGCACGCCCGGGCGGATCGCCTCTGCGCGCTCGATCTTGGCGATCATGCGGGTCTTGTGCTGGTGCGGCTGGCCGGCCACGGCGGCCAGCTGGCGCGCCATTTCCATGTCGGTGGCGTTCTTCGGGAAGCTCACCGCGACATAGTCCGCGCCCAGCGCCATGGCGGTCTTGATGTCCTCCATGTCCTTGGCGGTCAGCGCCGGCGCCGACAGCCCGCCGCCCTGGCGGTTGATGCCCTTGTTGTTGGACAGCTCGCCGCCGATCTTCACCGTGGTGAAGATCTCGTGGCCGAACACGCGGACCACCACCAGCACGATCAGTCCGTCGTTGAGCAGCAGCAGGTCGCCCGGGCCCACGTCGCGCGGCAGGTCTTCGTAGTCGAGGCCGGCGCGCTCTTGGTTGCCCAGCGAGCAGGTCGCGTCGAGGATGAAGGGGTCGCCGGGCTTGAGCGTGACCTTGCCGTGCTCGAACTTGCCCACGCGGATCTTGGGGCCTTGCAGGTCCGCCATGATGGCCACCTCGCGGCCGCAGGCCTGGGCCGCCTGGCGCACCAGCTGCGCGCGCTCGATATGGTCCTCGGCCTTGCCGTGGGAGAAGTTCAGGCGCACTACATCGACCCCGGCCGAGATCATGCGCGTGAGGACCTCCAGCGTGCTGGAGGCGGGACCGATGGTGGCGACGATCTTTGTCGAGCGGGTCATGAACACGTTTTCCTTGTGGTTGTGCGCCGCCGTCCGGCGAAGCCGGCGCGGCCTGCATCCTGCGAGCCCGGTAGCGCCGGCGCCAGGCCGGTGCCTTGCGCCGCGACGGCCCGCGGCGGACCGCTCATCCCGGACAGCATGCGCCGCCGGCCATGCCGCGCGAAGCCTGCATCTCAGCCCGCTGCGCGCTGTTCCAGCACTTCGAAGGCGGGCAGCTTCTTGCCTTCGAGGAATTCCAGGAATGCGCCGCCGCCGGTAGAGATATAGCCCACGCGGTCGGCGATGCCGTACTTGGCGATGGCAGCCAGCGTGTCGCCGCCGCCGGCGATGGAAAACGCCTTGGACTCGGCGATGGCTTGCGCCAGCACCTGCGTGCCATTGCTGAACTGGTCGAACTCGAACACGCCGACCGGGCCATTCCACACGATGGTGCCGGCGGCCTTGAGCTGGTCGGCCAGCATCTGCGCGGTCTTGGGGCCGATGTCGAGGATCATGTCGTCGTCGGCCACGTCATTCGCATCCTTGACGGTGGCAGCGGCGGTCGCGCTGAATTCCTTCGCGCAGACCACGTCCACGGGGATGGGCACCGAGGCGCCGCGGGCAGCCATGATGTCGATGATGGCGCGCGCGTCGCCGACCAGGTCGGCCTCGGCCAGCGACTTGCCGATCTTGAGCCCGGCCGCCAGCATGAAGGTATTGGCGATGCCCCCGCCGACGACCAGGTTGTCGACCTTGGCCGCCAGCGTCTTGAGGATGGTCAGCTTGGTGGACACCTTGGAACCGGCGACGATGGCCACCAGCGGACGCGCCGGCTGGCCCAGCGCCTTGCCCAGCGCGTCGATCTCGGCGGCCAGCAGCGGGCCGGCGCAGGCGATGGGCGCGTACTTGGCGATGCCGTGGGTGGTGGCTTCGGCGCGGTGCGCGGTGCCGAAGGCGTCGTTCACATAGACATCGCACAGCTTGGCCATCTTCTGCGCCAGCTCGTCGCTGTTCTTCTTCTCGCCCTTGTTGACGCGGCAGTTTTCCAGCAGCACCACTTCGCCGGGCTTGACCTGGCTCACCTCGCCGGTGCCGTCGACCCAGTTCTGCACCAGCCTGACCGGCTTGCCGAGCAGCTCGGACAAGCGCACGGCCACCGGCGCCAGCGAATCCTCGGGCTTGAACTCGCCCTCGGTCGGGCGGCCCAGGTGCGAGGTCACCATCACGGCGGCGCCCGCCGCGAGGCAGGCCTCGATGGCCGGCACCGAGGCGCGGATGCGGGTGTCTTCGGTGATATTGCCTGCGTCGTCCTGCGGCACGTTCAGGTCGGCGCGGATAAAGACACGCTTGCCGGCAATTTTGCCTTCGGAGATGAGGTCGGAGAGACGCAGCACAGAGGTCATGGCGAAGAGGAAGAGAGCAGAAATCGGGGAAATTCGGCATTTTACCTGATCGCAACAGCCGATTTGCGCGTTTGCCCACCTTGCGCGCCATGCTCCGGGTTAGTCATCCGGCACATTTGGCCCCAAAGCTGCCGCTTCCTTGCAACGCACCCCCGCTAAGTGGGGTGAAACAATCCGCGCCTGTCTCGTACTCTGCGCAAAAGCGTGCAATGGGCAGAGAAGTTATGCTTGCACGAACATAGCCAGAGGCCTGCATTCAGACGGGACCCACGGCACTGTGCCGGGATGCACTTTCGGGAAAGGGCGCCGGCGCCACACGGCATACGCCGTTGTCGCGAAGCGAGGGGTAATCATGAATGAGGACATGCACCGGGCGATCCGTGGCTTGTACGAGGGGATTCTTGACGCGCAGGCCTGGCAGCGCAGCCTGCACACGCTGAGCAGCATGGCCGGCAGCGCGCACGCTTCGATGATCGTGCGCGACACCGATCGTGACCTGATGACGGTCAACGAGATGGTGCGCCCGGTACAGGAACTGTTCGCCGCCTACGAGAACGAGTTCCACGAGATCGATCCAGGCAAGCTGTTCGCGCACAAGCTGTCGCCCGGCCAGTGGTATATCGACGCGCGCGATTTCGGCGAAGGCTCGATGCGGCGCAGCCCGTTCTACCGCGATTTCTTCCACCGGTTCGACCTGTGCTCGTACGCTGCCTGCCTGGTCGAGCGGCAACCGCACTACGAAGTGTATTTCGCCCTGCAGCGCTCGTTCTCGCAAGGTGTGTTCACCGAGGCCGACACGCGCGCGCTTGACTGGGCCCTGCCCCATATACGCAGCGCCATGGCCCTGCGCGACCGCACCATCGGGCTGTCGGTGCAGGCGCAGTTGTCGGCGCAGGTCCTGGAGCAGATGTCGTTCGGCGTGATTGCGTTCTCGCCCGAGCGCCGCGTGCTCCTGAGCAACGGCATCGGCGAGCGCTGGGTGCGGCGCCTGGACCCCGCCGGCAAGACCAGCGATTGGCAGCTCTCGCGTGCGCTGGCCGACATGGTGGCCGCCGCCTGCGAGCCCGGCAGCCTGCTGCCGGCCCAGGCCGCGCAGGCGCGCCACGCCGACGGCAACACGGCGCAGGTGGTCGTGCTGCCGCTGCCGCCTTCGCACTTGTTCGCGCTGCCGTGGCAAAAGCCGGCCGCGCTGGTGGTGATCCACGAAGAGGCACCGTCGGCGCAGCACCTGCCGCTGCTGCTGCGCGACATCTACGCCCTGACGCCGGCCGAGATCCGGCTGGCGAGCCTGCTGGCCACCGGCATGGGACTGCCCGAAGCCAGCGAGCGCCTGCGCGTGCGGCATGAAACCGCCCGCAGCCAGCTCAAGGCGATATTCCTGAAGACCGGCACCAGCACGCAGGCGCGGCTGGCTCGGCTGCTGACCCAGCTGGGCGCGGCGCTGGCCCCGGCCAGCGAAGGCGACACCCCGGCCTGACGCGCCGCAGGCAAGGCCTACGCGAACAAGCGCAGCCCGGTGTACACCGCCATGCCCGCCACGATCATGCCGACCATGCGCCGCGTCAGCAGGTAGAACAACAGCGCCACGGCGCCGGCCACCAGCTTGTAGTTGGTCGGCGCCGCCGAGAAGTGCCCTTGCCAGGTCATCAGGTCCGGCAGGATGATCGCGGCCAGCGCGGCCGCCGGCGCATAGCGCAGCGCGCGCTGGATGCGGTCGGGCACGCTCACGTGCTCGCCCGCCATCAGGAACAGGGCGCGCGTGACGATGGTCACCACCGCCATGCCGAACAGTGCGATCCAGATCTCGAGATGGCTCATGCGCGGTCCTCCCGCGATGGCGCCGACGATTGTGCGGACGACTGCGCCGACGATTGCGCCGACGACTGCGCGGACGCGATCGCATGCTCCGCCTTGCGGCGGCGGATACCGCGCAGGGTGGCGCGCGCCGCCAGCTCATCGCTGGCCATGCCCGCGGCGATCGCGCCCACCACCGCCGCCACCAGGCCAAGCCGGTACGGCAGATCGAAGCACAGCAGCGCCAGCGTGGCCGCCACCGCGACCGCCAGCAATGTCGAGCGCGAACGGATGGTGGTCACCATCACCGGAATCAGCGCCATGGTGCCGGCCAGCCCCAGGCCCCAGCTATCCGGAAAGGCGCTCGCCAGCACGATGCCGATGATGGACGACACCTGCCACATGGCGAAATTGGTCAGCGCCATGCCCCAGAAGTAGCCTTCCTTGCCGGGCTCGCGGTCCGGCGTGGCATAGCGCTGCATGAAATAGACGAAGTGCAGGTCGCCGTTGAACGAACCCAGCACGGTGCGGCGCCACAGCGGCAGGTAGCTGAAATGCGGCTGCAGCCCCGCGCTGAAGATCACGAAGCGCAGGTTGACGATGGCCGCGGTGAGCCAGATCGTCCACAGCGGCAAACCCGCCGCAAACAGCGGCAGCACGGCCAGTTGCGCCGAACCCGCGTAGACCAGCAGCGACATGCCGATGGCCTCAGGCACGTTCATGACCGACTTGCTCATGGCCACGCCGGTCACCAGCCCCCAGGAAAACACCGCCGGCAGCGACGGCGCGAAATAGCGCGCACCTTCGATAAAACCCGAGCGTTCGGCCGGATCAAAACGCTGCCAGGCGCGCTGCAGGGCCTGGGGGGACTGGAAAGTCATGACTCAAGGGATCGGGATGGGGCGGCACCGGGGAAAAACGAAGCCAGCACAGATGCTGGCACTCCCGGCGCGCGGGCAAGCGGCCATTATAGGCCCTGCCCGCGCCATCGTAAGCATCCGCTTAACTCGAATTTTGCGTGCCGGGAACCAGATCTCCCGGTCTTGGCTGGTCTCGTCTTCAAAGCGCGAGAGCGCTCGCCAACGCCAACGCCAGCACAACCTCAAGCAATCAACGGATCAGCGGATCAGCGGATCAATCAGTCAATCGAAGCCCCCACGCTCTTCACTACCCCCGCCCACTTCTGCCGGTCCGCCTTCACCGTGTTGCGGAACTGGTCGACCGTCTCGACGCGCGGCGAATTCCCCGCTTCGATCAGCTTCTGCCGGATGGCGGGCGTTTCCAGCGCCACCTTGACCGCGTCGTTGAGCTTCTTGCTGATATTCGGATCCAGCCCCTTGGGCCCGAAGAAGCCGAACCAGATCGTGCTGTTGAAGCCCGGCAGGCCGCTCTCGCCGATGGTCGGCACTTCGGGGATCACCGCCACGCGGCTCTTGGTGGTCACACCCAGCAAGCGCACCTTGCCGGCACGGTACTGCGGCAGCACGCTCTGCACCTGGTTGAAGATGCAGCAGACTTCGCCCTTGAGCACGGCCTGCAGCGCGTCGGGGCCGCCCTTGTATGGCACGTGGACCATGTCCAGGCCGGCGCGCGCGTTGAATTCGGCGAAGGCCAGGTGGGTGCCGGTGCCATTGCCGGTGGAGGCGTAGTTGTACTTGCCCGGGCTGGCCTTGACCTTCTCGATGAACTCCTTGACCGACTTCACGTCGAGCACGGCGGGATTCACGGTCAGCACGTTGGACACTTCGACCAGCGGCGCCACCGGCGTGAAATCGGCTTCGGCGTCGAACGGCAGGCTCTTGTACAAGGCCGGGTTGATGCCGTGCGTGGCAGCGGTGCCGAGCAGCAGGGTGTAGCCGTCGGGCTTGGCGTGGGCCACCACTTCGGAGGCCACGTTGCCGCCGGCGCCGGGCCGGTAGTCGTAGATGATGGTGGTCTTGAGCGACTTCTGCAGCGATTCCTGCAGCGTCCGGCCCACCATGTCCACGCCCGAGCCCGCGGTGAAGCCCATCAGGATGGTGATGGGCTGGGCCGGCCATGCCGGGTCCTGGGCGCGGGCCGGCGCCGAGAGCGCGCAGATCGCCGCCAGCGCGCCAAGGCCGGCGGCCAGGCGCGAAGGGCGGGTACGGAAGGAAATGCGGCGGGAAGCAATGCGGAACATGGGGGGCACCGTCGGAAGTGGAAATGAATGTGGAGCTACGGCAAATGGGGCGTGCCGGCCGGGGTCTGCCGCCCCGGGCCAAGCCAGCAAGATACCAATGATCCGCCGCATCACCAACGATCCAGTTCGCTTGACGGTATGCCATGTTGGTATAAGCAGACATGGCGCGCCGCCCGCGGGCAGCTAGCTGCGCAGCAGCCCCACCAGCTCGTCGATGTCGGGCAGCGGCGCCGCGGTCCCGGCCAGGCCTGCCCCGCCGTCTTCCCCCGCCTCCAGGATGCCGTCGGCCAGCGCGCGCTTGCCGTGATGCAGCGCGAGGATGCGCTCCTCGATGGTGCCGGCGCTGATCAGGCGGTACACCGTGACCGGGCGCTGCTGGCCGATGCGGTGGGCGCGGCCCATGGCCTGGTCTTCGGCGGCCGGGTTCCACCACGGGTCGGCGATGATCACGTAGTCGGCCGCGGTCAGGTTGAGGCCGAAGCCGCCGGCTTTCAGGCTGATCAGGAAGACATCGCCCTCGCCGGCCTGGAAGGCGGCCACGCGCCGGGTGCGCTCCGCCGCGGGGGTCGCGCCGTCGAGGTATTGCCAGGCCAGCCCGGCCTGGTCCAGGCCGCGGCGCAGCACCTGCAGGAAATCGACGAACTGGCTGAACACCAGCGTCTTGTGGCCGTTGGCGGCCAGCTCGCCGGCCAGCTGCACGAAGGCGCGCAGCTTGGCGCCCTCCTGCCCGGGATCCAGCTCGGGCGTGACCAGGCGCGCGTCGCAGGCCGCGCGGCGCAGCCGCATGAGCTGCGCCAGCACGTGGATGCGAGCCTCGGGGGCGGGCTGGCCTTGCCTGGTCCGGCGTGCCGGCGCGGCCACGGCGGCCTCGGCTGCGGCCAGCGCCTGGCGGCGCAGCGCTTCGTAGTGCGCGGCTTCCACCGCGTCGGGCTCGACGCGCAGGACCAGCTCGGTGCGCGGCGGCAGTTCGTCGAGCACCTGGGCCTTGGTCCGGCGCAGCACGAAGGGCGCGATCATGCGGCGCAGGCGCTGGGCGGCTTCGCGCACGCCGTTGCGCTCGATGGGCACGGCGAAGTGTTCGTTGAAGCGGACCAGCGAGCCGAGCAGCCCCGGGTTGCAGAACCGCATGATCGACCACAGCTCGGCCAGCCGGTTCTCGACCGGCGTGCCGGACAGCGCCATGCGGAACCCGGCCTTGAGCTCGAAGATCGCCTGCGAGCGCTTGGTGGCGGCGTTCTTGAAGGACTGCGCCTCGTCGGCGACGATCGTGTGCCACTCGCGCTCGCAGAACGCTTCGCGCGCCTGCAGCAGCAGGGTGTAGGACACGATCACCACATCGAAGGCGCCCGCCTGCCCGAGCAGCGCCGCGCGCTCGCCTTCGGCATAGATATGCACGCGCAGCGTCGGCGCGAAGCGGCGCGCCTCCTCGGCCCAGTTGCCGCACACGGAGGTCGGGGCGATCACCAGCGCCGCGCCGCCGGGCGCGCGCGCCAGCATCACCGCCAGCGCCTGCAGGGTCTTGCCCAGGCCCATGTCGTCGGCCAGGCAGGCGCCGAAGCCAGCCTCGGCCAGCGACATGGCCCAGCGATAGCCGTCTTCCTGGTAGGGCCGCAGCTCGGCCGCCAGGTTGGCGGGCAGCGCGGCCCGGCTGGCGCGCGCGCCGCGCAGGCGCCGCACGCGCTCGCGGAAATGGCTGTCGGGGTCGACCCCGGCGCCGGCCAGCACATCATCCAGCCAGGGCGCGGCCATGAGCGGCACGCGGATGCCGTCGGGCGCGCCGTGCGCCACGCTGGCGAGGTCGCGCAGCCGGGCGTGCAGGCTGCGCGTGAGCGCCACGTAGACCCCCTGCCCCATCGGCATGAAGCGCCCGGCGTGGCTGCCGGCCCAGGCCAGCAGTTCGCCCAGCTGCGCCACCAGCCCCTCGGCCACCTTGAGCTCGCCGACCAGCTTGAACCATTCGCTTTCGGTTTCGATATGCACCGCCAGCCGGGCGATGTCCGCGCTGGCCACCTTCAGCTCCTTGCCCCGGGGCCACTCCAGGGCCAGCACGCCGGCCAGGCCGGGCAGCGCCTCCACCACGGACAACGCCTCCTCGGGATCGGCCAGGGCCCAGTCGTACTCGCCGCTCTCCGGCGCGCGCGGCACCAGGAACGGCAGCGCATCGAACACCTCGGCCACGTTGGCAAGCTCCGCGGCCAGGTCGCGCTGGGTGGCGAGCGTCTCGCCCTGGACCGCGGCCATGAGACGTTCGCGTCCGCTGCCCGGCGCCAGCCGCGGGCCGAGCGGCCCGAGCGGCGTCACCGCCAGGCGCAGCGCCAGGCCTTCGCCCAGCGGCGCCAGTTCGGCGCGCAGGCGGCTCTCGGTCTCGAGCTCGCGCGTGCCGCCGCCATGGTCGGAATGCACCTGGAAATGGCCCGACAGCGCGCGCAGCGTGGCATCGAGCTGGCCTTGCGCCTCGGCCGGCACTGCCAGTCCGCCGGCGATCAGCTGCGCCGCGCCTTGCTGCGCCGGCGTCAGGCGGATCACGCGCAGGCGCTGCGAGCCTTCGCGCAGCACGGTGACCTGGCGCAGCGCTTGGGCATCGGCGCGGCTGCCGGCGGGCAGGAAGCTGTCCATGGCCGGCGCCTCGCGCAACGGCGGAGAGATGCGCAGCACGTAGCGCGCGCCTTCGCGCACCACCTCCAGCGTGGGGGCGCCTTCCACCACTTCCAGCGTCTGCTCGGGGGCCTGCGCCAGCACCACGCCCGGATGGCCGACCAGGGCCAGCATGGCGGCGGCGCGGTCGAGCACATGGCGGCGGCGGTAGGACTGGTCGCGCCGGATCGCGCGCGCCACGCGGGCGTCCCACGGTTCGAGCCGGTCGTCTTCCGCCAGCTTGGCCAGCGGCAGCGGGCGCGGCTTGTTCCAGCCGCGCGGCCCGCGCAGCTGCTCGAGCGGCTCGATCGCGCCGACGGCGCCGTCGGCGTCCAGCGTGACCGCCCACAGCAGCCGGCTGGCGCTGGCGCCGTCGGGCGCGCGCGTGTCGCCGGCCAGCGCCTGCAGCGCGTCGAGCGCCAGCCGCCAGCTTTCGCGTCGCTGGCCGGCGAAGAAGTGCTCAGGCACGGGTTCGCCGGCCGCCAGTGCCACCGCGCCCTCCAGTTGCCCATCCAGCCAATGCAGGCCACAGGCCTGCAGGCGGCCCCGCAGGCCTGCGATGGCCTCGGCGCGGGCGGCTTCGGGCTGGCGGCGCCCGCTGGCCGGCACCCCATCGCCCAGCCAGGCGCGCAGCAGCACGCGCCAGAACTGCGCCAGTGGCGGGACGTCCGGATGCAGGACGAAGGCGGCTTCGTCCAGCCGCGCGTCGCCGCGCTGCGCGTCCAGGGCGTGCACCCACAAGCCCCAGCGCCCTGCCGCCGTGGGCGCGCGCGCGCCCGATTCCGCCTGGCAGAACTTGCGGGCCCGCTCGAGATGCGCGGGCGAGCGCTGCGCCAGCAGGGACAGCGGGTAGAACGGTGCCAGCGTGGCATCCATCAGGCCCGTGCGTTCCCCGGATCCGGCCCGCAGCTGCTTGAGCGCAGCCTCGAAACCGGCCTGGGCAGCGGGCCAGTCGCCTTCCTGCACGCGGGCAAGCGCGCGCCGTGCCGTCTCGTCCCCGCCCGCGTTGCCGGCCTGCAGCAGCGCCAGCGCCCCCGTGACATCGCCCGCGTAGAGTTGCCCCATGGCCAGCGCGCCGCGGACAGGGGCCGGCACCGCCGGCGCATCCGCGCGTGCGCGGGACAGCGCGTAGTCCAGGCAGGGCCGCATCCGTGGGTCCCAGTCGTGGTGGAGGGACGCCAGCGCATGCAACACGATGCGCCAGCGGTAGTCCGGCGCCACGCGGTCGAGCAACTGCGCGTCGCCGGCGTCCAGCATGGCGTCCACCAGCGCTTCGGCCTGGCCGGCGCTGTCGCCGAACCGCGCCAGCAACGGCTCGATCACGGACTGCGCCGCGCCGGAAAAGAGGGCCTCGCGCAGCTGGCCGGCAAGCGGGCTGGTGCGTAGGTCGGCAAAGCGGGACGTAGGCGGCAGGGGCACGGGCGGGGCGGCGGCGGACACAATGTGACGATTTTAAGCCCCGCCGGCCCCGTGCCCGCGTTGGCACGTGGGGTCCCGGGGTTTACAATGTCGCTTTTGCATGGCTGACGGCGCACACGGAGCAAACCATGTCGATGGCGGATCGCGACGGAAAAATCTGGATGGACGGCAAGTTGATCGAATGGCGTGACGCCAAGATCCACGTGCTCACCCATACCCTGCACTACGGCATGGGCGTGTTCGAGGGCGTGCGCGCCTACAAGACGCCGGCCGGCACCGCGATCTTCCGTCTCAAGGAACATACCCGCCGCCTGTTCAACTCGGCCAAGATCTTCCAGATGGCGATGCCTTTCGACGCGGCCACGCTGGAAGCGGCGCAGCTCGAAGTGGTCAAGGCCAACCAGCTCGAGTCCTGCTATATCCGCCCGCTGGTGTGGATCGGCTCGGAAAAGCTGGGCGTCTCGGCCAGGGGCAACACCATCCACGTGGCGATCGCCGCGTGGCCGTGGGGCGCATACCTGGGCGAAGAAGGCCTGGAGCGCGGCATCCGCGTCAAGACGTCTTCGTTCACCCGCCACCACGTCAATGTGTCGATGGTGAGGGCCAAGGCCAGCGGCTACTACATCAACTCGATCCTGGCCAACCAGGAAGCCACCAGCCTCGGCTATGACGAAGCGCTGCTGCTAGACACCGAAGGCTACGTCAGCGAAGGCTCCGGCGAGAACGTGTTCGTGGTGCGCGACGGCGTGATCTACACCCCCGACCTGGCTTCCTGCCTGGACGGCATCACGCGCGACGCCATCCTCACCATCGCCGGCGACCTGGGCATCCCGGTGCGCGAAAAGCGCATCACGCGCGACGAGGTCTACTGCGCCGACGAAGCGTTCTTCACCGGCACCGCCGCCGAGGTCACGCCGATCCGCGAGCTGGACGACCGCCTCATCGGCGAAGGCCGCCGCGGCCCGGTGACCAAGCGCGTGCAGGACGCGTTCTTCGCCGCCGTGGGCGGCACCAGCGAGCAGTACAAGCACTGGCTGACGCTGGTCTGAACGTGACCACGCCGAGGCGCAACACTGAGTCGAATCACCCAGTCACCGAATTACCGAAGCTGACCTGTTCACCGGGCTCCCGTCCGGTCCACGCAACGGACCGGACGGGGAAACGGATTCCAGTTCCACACAAGACCAAAACCATCCCCGCAACACCATGACGCAAACCGCCTCCGTAATCGAAATCGGCGCAGAAGACCTTCCGCTGCACTGCCCCACCGGCAACACGCCCGCGTGGAACTACCATCCGCGCGTCTTCCTCGACGTGACGGACACCGGCGAAGTGAAGTGCCCGTATTGCGGCACCGTCTACAAGCTCAAGGCAGGCACCGTCATCAAGGGTCACCACTGACACGCGCCACGCCTGACCGCGCCGACTCGACGCTTCGGCCCGCCAGCAGGCGCGCCGGAGCGTCGGCGTGCGCGGCGCGCGTGGAACGCAAGGCCCGCACCGTCCGCACCACCCGTATCACGCCCCTTTATCCGGCAGCGCTCCATCCATGAAAAAAGCCCTCGTCATCGCCCCCAACTGGATCGGCGACGCCCTGATGGCGCAGCCGCTCTTCTCGCTCATGAAAGCGCGCCATCCGCGCCTGCTCATCGACGCCCTCGCCCCCAAGTGGGTGGCGCCGGTGCTGGCGCGCATGCCCGAGATCAACCAGGTTTTCCCCAGCGAACTGGCGCACGGCAAGCTGCAGCTGTCGGCGCGGCTGATGTTCGCGCAGCAGCTCAAGAACGAAGGCTATGACGCAGCCTACGTGCTGCCCAACTCGCTCAAGTCGGCATTGATCCCCTGGCTGGCCGGCATCCCGCTGCGCATCGGCTACCGCGGCGAAGCGCGCTTCGGCATGCTCAATATCCGCCACGCCAACCCGCCGCGCGACCAGCGCCCGCCAATGGTCGAGCACTATGCGCGGCTGGCGCTCAAGCCCGGCGCGCGCCTGCCCGAGCACCTGCCCGAGCCGCGCCTGCGCACCGATCCCGCGCGCATGGCCAAGACCGCCGAGCGTTTCGGCATCCCGCCGCAGACGCGCCTGATCGCCTTCTGCCCGGGCGCGGAGTTCGGCCCGGCCAAGCGCTGGCCGGCGGCGCATTTCGCGGAGCTGGCGCAGATGCTCAAGCGCTCGTTCCCGTACGCGCAGATGATCACGCTGGGCTCGCCCAAGGACGCGGAGATCGCCGCCGAGATCGTCAAGGGCGCGCCCTTCGTGCGCAACCTGTGCGGCCAGACCTCGCTGGACGATGCCGTGGACCTGCTCGCGCTTTCCGAAGGCGCGGTGTGCAACGATTCCGGCCTGATGCACGTCACCGCGGCGCTGAACCGGCCCCAGGTGGCGGTGTTCGGCTCCAGTGACCCGCGCCATACCCCCCCGCTGTCGCAGGCTGCTAGTATCATGTGGCTGCAGCTCGAATGCAGTCCGTGCTTCAAACGCGAGTGCCCCCTGGGTCACCTGCGCTGCCTGAAAGATATCGAACCCGAAATGGTGTTCGTGGAGCTGCGCAAGCTCCTGCACCGCGCCTGACGCACCAAGCGCCGGCCCGCAGTTCGTGTCAATCCGGCCAACGAATCCTGAGTCCAGTCACCATGCCTCGTTTTGCCCGCCTGTTCGATTCCGCCGAAGACATTGTCGAAGCCTTTCGCGAAGCCATGAAACTGCGCGATGCGGATGGCTCGCTGCGCCTGTGGCTGGATGAGGACTCGGTCACCTGCGTGATGCCGGACGGCCAGCGCCTGATCGGCCACGAGCAGTTGCGCCAGGCCTTCGCCCAGCTGCTCGAGCTGCAGCCGGTGCTGATCGACGTGATCGAGACCAGCAGCCATGCCTCGCTCGGCGTGGCCATCTTCGACGTGACCGAGGCGCTGCGCTTCGGCGACGACCGCGTCGAGGCGGACCTCTACGTGCACACCACCTACGTGCTGATGCAGAACCACGAGGGCTGGCGCCTCGCGCATATCCACTGCAGCCCGGCCAACGCCGCCCAGGTCGCCGCCGTCAGCACGGCGCCGGGCCAGGCTCTGCATTAGTGGATTGCCGGACTGGCGCACGAGATACCCAACGCAGCATGACCGCATTCGGCAGCGGTCGCCGCATGCCCTGGTGGCTGTCCGGCGGCCACACCCAGACCATCATCCCCGCGCGCTTTACCCGGCGCCCGCGCACGGCCTTCAGGCGCGAACGCTGGACGGCGCCCGACAGCGACTTCATCGACCTCGACTGGACCACCCACGCGGTCACGCCGGATACGCCGCTGCTGGTCATGTTCCACGGCCTGGAAGGCAACTCGGAGAGCCACTACGCGCAGACCATGATGCATGCGCTGGCCGCGCGCGGCTGGCAGGGCGTGGTCCCGCATTTCCGCGGCTGCTCTGGCGAGCTGAACCTGGCGCCGCGCTTCTACCACTCCGGTGACGCGCAGGAGATCCGCTGGATCCTGGAGCGGCTGCACCGGGAGTACTGCGCGCACGGGCGCAAGCTGCTGGTAGTGGGCATCTCGCTGGGCGGCAACGCGCTGCTGCGCTACCTGGGCGAGGAAGGGGGCGGTGCGCGCTTCGTCAGCGCGGCGGCATCGGTCTCGGCGCCGCTGGACCTGGCCGGCGGCGGCGCGGCGCTCTCGCAGGGGTTCAACATGCTCTATACGCGCATGTTCCTGCAGACGCTCAAGCGCAAGTCGCAGGAGAAGCTGCGCCAGTATCCCGGCCTGTTCGACCGCACCGCCATGCTTGCCAGCCGCGACCTGTACGCCTTCGACAATATCGTGACGGCCCCGCTGCATGGCTTTCGCGATACCGACGATTACTGGAAGCGCGCTTCCAGCAAGCCAGTGCTCGGCGCCATCGCCGTGCCGACCCTGGTGCTCAATGCGCGCAACGATCCCTTCCTGCCGGCGCGCCACCTGCCCGGCCCCGCCCAGGTCAGCCCGCAAGTCCGGCTGGAGCAGCCGGAACACGGCGGTCACGTCGGTTTCATGACGCCGCGCGAAGATCTGCTGCGGGCGTTGCCCGTGCTGCCGTATGCCGGCCATATCGAGTGGCTGCCGGCGCGCATCCTGCAGTATTTCGACTCGGTCGCATAGGCTATCGGCGCTAGCGGCGCTAGCGGCGGCGCCGGGCGCGGCGAGATTCACCGGCGGGAAGGCCTGCTCCAGGGCTTCCCGCACAGGAGACAGCAACAATGGACGAGACAGTCAAGCAAGCCATGGCCCGCTGGCCCAACGTACCTAACTGCTACGGCTGGCTGGCGCTGGACCGGCGCGGGCAATGGCGCATGCGCAATGAGTATGCCCAGCAGAACGGCCTGTCGGGCGACCCGATCCGGCACCCGGCGCTGGTGGCCTTTATCGAGCGCAACTACCAGCACGACGAGCGCGGCGCCTGGCATTTCCAGAACGGACCGCAGCGCGTATTCGTTGCGCTGGCCTACGCGCCATGGATCGTGCGGCTGCACGAAGGACGGCTGCACACCACCACGGGGCGCGCCTTCACCCTGCGCGGCTGCCATGCGGACGAACACGGCAACGTGGTCCTGGCAGGCGAGATCGACGGGCAAGCAGGTGGCGGCGTCACCGCCGCGTTGTTGCACGACCATGATCTCGACGCGTTTAGCAGCGCCTGCACCTGGCATGGCGAGGCGTGCGGCGGCAATCTCGGCGTGTCCCATTTCCACGGCACCGATGTGCCGATCGAGCCGATCATCGAGGACGAAGTGCCGTCGCGCTACGGTTTCGTGCGGCAGCCCGCGCCGCCCGCAGGCGAAAACGCAGCCTGAGCCAGGGGCGCGGGCCGCTAGTTCGGCATGCCCTTGTTGTCCTGCTTTTCCTCGCGATACTGGCGTTCGAGCTGGTGCAGGCGCGCATCGACCTCCGACAGCGTGTAGAAATCCCCGTCGCCGGCCTTGCGCGCGATCTGCAATTGTTCGATGGCGGCCTGGTAGGCGCCGTCGACCGCGTACTTCTCGGCCAGCGCCTGGTGCTGCTGCACGCGCCGGCCCTGGGCCGCATAGGCCCGCGCCAGCATGTCCCACCATTCCGAGCGCGAGAGATCCTCGCGCGTGCGTTCGCGCAGGAAGGCCACCGCCTGGTCCAGGCGCCCCGCGCCCAGCAGGGTCGCCGCGTAGCTCACCGCCACCGCGTGCGATAGCGGGAAGGCCTTCATCGACGCCACCGCCTGGTTCAGCGCTTCCTGGGGCCGGCCCTGGCCGCGCGCCAGTTCGATCGCCATCACGTCGAGCATGGGGCTGCCCGAGGTCGCGCCGGGGATATTGCCGTAGAGCCGGCGCGCTTCGGCCAGCGACTGCTCGGCCGCGGCAAGGCGGCCCAGGCGCTGCTCGGCGAAGGCGATGCCGTAGTACAGCGCCGGCGTGCGCGCCGGCGAGGCCCCGGCCAGCTGCGCTTGCAGCGCGGTGCGGGCGTTCTGCACGTCGCTCGGCGTGGTTTCCTGGATGATGCGGGCGCGCATGCGCGCGAATTCGTATTCTGGCGTGCTGGCGACGCGGCGCACCGCCACATGGCTGACGCGGTCCTGCATGTCGGCGATACGCTCCGAGGTCAGCGGGTGGGTACGCACATAGGCAGGCACCGAGCTTTCCGAGATGCCCATCACCCGCTGCAGGCGCTTGAAGAAGTCCGGCATGCCCTGCGGATCGAAGCCGGCCGCGGTCATGATCTGGAAGCCGACGCGGTCGGCCTCGCGCTCGGCGCCGCGCGAGAACGACAGCTGGTTGGCCACCGCCGCGGCCTGCCCGCCCACTGCCAGCGCCGACGCCGCGTCGCCGCTCTTGGTGGCGGCCAGGCCCGCCAGCACCATCGATGCCAGCGCGATCCACATCGACTGGTCCTGCGAGGTGATGCCGCGCGCGATATGGCGCTGCATCACGTGGCCGATTTCGTGGCCGAGCACCGAGGCCAGTTCCGACTCCGTGTCCGACTGCACCAGCAGGCCGGAATGCACGCCGATATACCCGCCCGGCAGCGCGAAGGCGTTGATGCTGCGGTCACGCACCGCGAACAGCTCGAAGCCGGTGGCAAAGGTGCCCGACCCCGTCGAGCCCGAGATGTTCTGCCGGCGCGCCGCCTGCACCAGCCGGTAGCCGAGCGCGTTCAGGTAGTCGGCCAGCAGCGGGTCCACCACATAGTCCGGATCGCGCCGGATGTCGCGCATGATGCGCTCGCCCAGGCGCCGTTCCATGTCGGGCGTGAGCGAGGCGGTGGAGGGATCGCCAAGATCCGGCAACTGCACGCCACTGGTTTCCACCACCGTGTTATTGGTACGCAACCCGAACTCGGATTTCTGGCCCGCCTTCACGCTGCGGTTCAGGTTGTCGTAGACCTGGTCGCTGCCGTCTGCGCCGCCCGCGGCATCCGCGGCGGTGCGCGCGGGATCGTTCAGCAACTGGCGCTGCTGCGGCCAGGCGGGCAGTGCCATGGTCAGCGCCAGCAGCGCCGCAAGCGAGCGGCGCACGAGCATCGGAGGGACCAGGAAAGCGGCGGGTCCGCCATGCCGCATGCGAGCCTCGGGCGAGTCCGGGCTTGCCTGTCGGGCGGGCGAGGAGAGCGCTCCGCGGAGCGTTGAATTCTTGCGCATCTTGCTATGATAGCGGCCTCTGGAAGCCATTCCCATCGGGCATCCCCGGGCTTGGCCCGGGCCCTGCCAGACGTTGAGCCCGCGGGCGCGGCGAAGCATCCGTGCCGTGCCGTTTTTTCCGCAACTCCCCTCGATTCCCGTCCACGCCATGAGCCAGCTCACCCATTTCGATTCCGCCGGACAAGCCCATATGGTCGACGTCGGCACCAAGGCGCACAGCCACCGCGTGGCCATCGCCACTGGCGCCATCACCATGCTGCCGGCAACCTTCGCGTTGGTGCGCGACGGCACCGCCAAGAAGGGCGACGTGCTGGGCATTGCGCGCGTGGCCGCCATCATGGCCACCAAGCGCACCTCCGACCTGATCCCCCTGTGCCATCCGCTGGCGCTCACCAAGGTTGCGGTGGACTTTGCGCTGGACCAGGCCGCCGCCACCGTGCGCTGCACCGTGCGCGCCGAGACCCACGGCCAGACCGGCGTGGAAATGGAAGCGCTGACCGGCGTCCAGGTCGCGCTGCTGACCATCTACGACATGTGCAAGGCAGTGGACCGGGGGATGGTGATGGGGGATGTGAAGTTGCTGGAGAAGCATGGGGGGAAGTCGGGGGACTGGGTGGCAACCCCGTGATCTAAAAATGGTCTTCGGCCTTGGGGGAATCCGAAGTGTTTGCGTTTCTGCCTGCGTATCGAACGGCGACTCCCCGCATTGGCTCCTCGCGTTGACTCCTCACTTAGGCGAACCGTCGAATCGCGAAAGCAGAAGTCACAAGGCAAGCCGCCGTCTAGACTTGATCCAGCTGACGAGTCCACCACCGCGCCCAAAGGAGACCGGCTATGTTGACGCAGAAGACAAAAGACATCGTGAAGGCAACTGCGCCGGTGCTGGCCGAACATGGCTCCGCCATCGTAAAGCGCTTCTATGAACGCATGCTCGGCGCGCATCCCGAGCTGAAGAATGTGTTCAACATGGCGCATCAGGAGCAGGGGCAGCAGCAGGAAGCACTCGCGCGCGCGGTCTACGCGTATGCCGAGAATATCGAGGATCCGAGCAGCCTGGCGGCAGTGCTGAAAAACATTGCCAACAAGCATGCGAGCCTGGGCGTCAGGCCTGAGCAGTATCCGATTGTCGGGGAGCATCTGCTGGCGGCCATCAAGGAGGTACTAGGCGGCGCCGCGACGGAAGAGATTATCTCCGCATGGGCACAGGCTTACGGGAACCTTGCAGACGTGCTGATGGGCATGGAAAGCGAGCTGTACGAGCGGTCCGCGGAGGAACCCGGGGGCTGGACCGGCGGGCGTACCTTTGTCGTTCGCGAGAAGCGGCCCGAAAGCAGCGTGATCACGTCGTTCATCCTCGAGCCCAAGGATGGCGGCCCCGTGTTGAACTTCGAACCCGGTCAATACATCAGCATCGCAGTCGACGTGCCTGCGCTCGGTGTGCGGCAGATTCGCCAGTACAGTCTGTCGGATATGCCAAACGGGCGCAGCTATCGAATCTCGGTGAAGCGTGAAGGCGGCGGTACGAACCCTCCGGGGCATGTGTCGTGCCTCTTGCATGATCATGTCAAGGTTGGAGACGAGGTTCAGCTGGCAGCGCCGTATGGCACCTTCCATATCGATGTCGATGCCAGGACCCCGATCGTCCTGATCAGCGGTGGCGTGGGGCTGACGCCCATGATCAGCATGCTCAAAAGGGCAATACAAGACCCGCAGCGGCAAGTGGTATTCGTGCATGGCGCGCGCAACAGCGGGGTACACGCCATGCGTGACCGGCTGCGTGAAACCGCCAAGACGTATGCCAATCTCGATGTGATCGTGTTCTACGACGACCCGCTGCCGCAGGATGTTGCTGGCCGGGACTACGATTACGCAGGGCTTGTCGATGTCAAGGCGATCAAGGATGCGATCCTGCTGCCCGATGCCGACTATTACATCTGCGGGCCGATCCCCTTTATGCGCATGCAGCATGACGCGCTGAAAGAGCTGGGAATCCAGGAGCCGCATATTCACTACGAAGTGTTTGGGCCAGACCTGTTCGCCGAATAGGAGGCAATAGGAGGAAGTAGCAGGAAGCCGGCCGGAACCATTTGCGCGGTGCCGTCCGGCAGCGCCGTGGCCTGTCGGACATTCCCGCGGCAATGCGTGAAGTTCCATCAGCATGGTGGCAACTCGGCGGACCGGGCGCGGCAGGAACCCAAGCCCACCCGGCGGGCGCCACGGGAGCGCGCCGCCCGCCGGGGTATCGAGGCCGTCCCTCGCCAGCGTCCGCGATTCGTGTCGCGACCGACATGATCTGGCGCCCATGCGTATTCCGCTGTAACAAGCGTAACGCGGCATTTCGCCAGCCGTGGGGCGCGCGCCGCCTGGGGCAAATTGGTATTCAATGCAGTTTAGGGGGCGCCAATGCGCCGCCGGCGGGGTGTCGTCCCGCGATCATCCATGGGTGAGCAACATGAACGGGCGTAGGTTTGGCCAGCTTCTGCTGGTGGTGGCAGCGCTGGCGGTCAGCGGGACCGCCCTGGCGGGAGGGGGTGGCGGCCATGGCGGCGGCGGGCACGGCGGCGGTGGATGGCACGGCGGCGGTGGATGGCATGGCGGCGGATGGCATGGCGGATGGCACGGCAGCGTGGGCGTCGTGATCGGTCCCGGTTTCGGCTATGGCTATGGTTATGGCTGGGGCTACCCCTATCCGTACTACGCGCCCGGCTACTACTATCCGCCCGTAGTCGCGGCACCGTCGGGGCCGCCGCAATATATCGAGCAGGGCCAGGATGGCCCGGTCGACATGGGCGGCCCGGCAGCCGCGGCGCCCGCTCCCGCGCAGGCGTTCTGGTATCACTGCGGCCGGCCGGATGGCTATTACCCGTATATCAAGGCCTGCCCGGGCGGGTGGGAGAAGGTACCGGCCCAGCCACCGGCCTGAGCGCGCGCAGAGAACGCGTACCCGTGCGCTCGCGGCATCGCCTTGCGGCCGCGTGCGACGGTTTTCTTGACTGACGATTTGCTGACCGAGGTACCGAGGTGCAGAGATGAAAACGTTGATCCGTCCAGCTTTGGCCAAACGCCCCGTCTTGCTGGCCCTGCCTTTGGCCGCCCTGGTGCTGGCCGGCTGCGCCGTGATGCCCAGTGGCCCCAGCGTGATGGTGCTGCCGGGCACGGGCAAGAACTTCGACCAGTTCCGCGCCGACGACTATGGTTGCCGCCAGTTCGCCTTCGGGCAGGTCGGCGGCGTGACCGCCAACCAGGCCGCCACCACCAGCGCGGTCGGCAGCGCCGCGGTGGGCACGGCGCTGGGCGCGGCGGCGGGCGCGGCCTTCAACGGCGGAGCGGGCGCGGCGGTAGGTGCGGGCGTGGGCCTGCTGACCGGCGCCGCGGTTGGTGCGGGCAACGCGCAATATGCCGGCTATGGCAGCCAGCGCCAGTACGACGCGGCCTATGTGCAATGCATGTACGCCAGCGGCCACCGCGTGCCGGTCTATGGCCAGATGGTGTCGTCGGCCCCGCGGCCGGCAGCGCCGACCTACTACTATCCGCCTCCGCCCCCGGGCTACGTTCCGCAGTAGCGACCGGCCAGCCAGTCCCGCATCCCGTGCCCGCGCAGGCCTGATGCCGCGCGGCGCGGGATGTGTCTATTCGGGGTCGTCCTCCGCATCGTCCTGGGCATCGTGCGCCTGCCCATGCCCGGGCATCGCCTGGCTGCGCGACTGCACCCAGTCGCAGAACGCCTGCGGCCGCGCGGCCGCGTCCACCTCGGAACAGGCGTGGGCCAGTTCGGCAAACTGGTGCGCTTCGTCACCGGCATAGTAGAAACGCAGGCGCTCCAGCCAGGCGCGGCCCTGCGCGGGATCGCCGGTCAGCGCCAGCAGCCAGGCGGTGCGCGCGATCATCGTCGGCGTGGGCAGCAGGTGTACGGCGGCGATATGCGGCCCGAGCAGCCGCGCCGCGTTCGCCGGCGTGATGACCGCATCCTCGGCGGCGTCGGAAGCGGCGGCCTGGCGGAACCAGCGCTGCGGCATCGGCAGCGCGGCGCGGCGCTCGGCGCGGGCATATTCGCGCGCCTCGGCGCGGCGGAAGTCCTGCCACATGGTCGTGAGGACAACGGCCGCCACGCCCGCATACACGAGCCCGGCCAGCACGGCGGCCGCGCGCGGCAAACGCATGCGGCCGAAGCCGGACGGCTCCAGCCAGGCCAGCATGAAACAGAACGGCAGCAGGAAGTACAGGTAATGCAGCGGATACTCCAGCATGGAATGCGCGCACAGCATCGCCAGCCAGGTCAGCACCAGGACCGTCTGCGCCCGCTCCTTCGCGTCGCCGCGCCAAAGGCGACGGTACGCAACGCGCCATAGCCAGGCCAGCAGCGACAACATCACGCCGGCCGTCCCGACCAGGCCGGTCTTGGCCAGCAGGTCCAGCAAGGCGTTGTGGGCATGGAGGGACATCTCCACCTTCACGCCCACCTGCTCCATCTGGGCAAACTGCGCCCAGCCGAACTCACCCCAGCTCACGCCCAGCCACGGATGCGAGCGGAACATGGCCCACGCGTGGGTCCACATCGCGCCCCGCCACGACAACTGGTCCGCGCCCTGCAGTTGCGCCACCGTATCGAACAGCCGCCAGCCCATTGCCTGTCCCGCACTCTTGATCGCGGGCTGGAGGATCAGCAGCGTCACCACCATCGCCACGGCGGCAAACACGAGTCCCGCGGGACGGCGCATCGGATTGTTGCCGCCCGGACGCGCACGCCGCATCATGCCGCCGCCTGCGCCCTGCCCGCGCGCCATCCACGCCATCACCAGCGCGTAAGCCGCGGCCAGCCCCACGTGCAGCACCCCGGTGCGCGAACCGGACAGCACGATGCCACTCACCAGCAGCACCGCCGCGGCCAGCCAGGCCGGCGCCCGCAAGCGGCCGCGCGCCGCCAGCCACACCGCCGCCGCCAGCGCCAGGCCCTCGACCGTGGCCTGGTGATTGGGCTGGTTCAGATTGCCCCACAGGCGGCGGTTGTCGTCATAGAAGTAGGTGGATACCAGCCCCACTGTGTCGGGCTCCAGCCCGAACACCTGGACCCACTGCGCCACGGCGCCCAGCAGTCCCGCCACCAGCCACGCGATGGCCAGCGTATCGACCATTGCCTGCCGCTCGGCCGATGATGCGGTCCGCCCCTGTCGCCACGCCGCCCACATCACAGCCGCTGCAAGCGCGAGCACCAGTTCCGTCACCAGGCGGCTGCCGGACACATCTTCCATGCCGGCGAGCCCCTGCACGATGCCGGTAGCGATCAGCCAGAGGGGGAAGAGGAGGATCCAGGGAAGCTGGGCTGGCCCCGCCTGGTAACCATAGCCGTAACCGGCGGCTTGCCGGGGCGTTACGGCGCCCAGAATGATGACGGCGACGGCGAACAGCAGCGCGGAAGTCCATTCGCCGTAGAAGGTGGCGAGCGGAAGCGTATGCCGGGAAACCAGCAGCGGCACGACGAGCGTGGCGGCGAGGAAGCTGAGGGGAATGGCTGACCGGGAGGACAGCATGCGGGATGCCTTGTGATGCCGGTTGGCAAAAGGCGGATGATAGCTTGGGGGGCGGGAAAAGAAAAAGCGCCCGGAGGCGCTTTTTCTTGAGGATGTAGGGCGGGGATGCAAATCAGGGGAATGATCCGTTTTGCTCAACTGCCCGCGGCCACCACCTCGGCATGCACTTTTGGCTCTCCATAGAGGCTGAGCAACTGCGACTTGAATCCACTCAGCAGGGATTTTTGGTTATCGCACATGGCGATCAGCCACGCATAGTGCGCATCGAATTCCGTGCCCGAAAGATTCCTGAGGCGCTTGACCTGTAGAAGCGCCTCCTCCGGCCGACGGTCCAGCGCGAGAAGGACTGTGTAGCGGCGGATGTACTTGGGTGAAGCAGCCACGTCCAAGGCGCTCTCGTGAAGGGCGATCTTTTCCCGGAGCATATCTGTGGTCAGAGGAATTCCGCCAACGAGCCCGCGCTGTCCCCAGTCGCCGAAGATCAGTGACGGATTCAGCGTGTAGTTCCTGGCAGCCTGGCCCTCGTAAACAGCCCTCGCATTCTGATAGTCGAAACCACCCGCGACAAGCCCGAACAGCACGCCGCCGAGCGAAAACAGACTCAGGACTGACAGAAGCCTGCCGGAGGCGCTTTGCCAAACCGAGGTTTCCGCCATGCCAAGCAGCAGGCAAACCGGCAACAGGAAAAAGGCATAGGTTTGCGGGAATTCCAGCATGGCATGCACCGCGACCACCGTAACCATGGTGAGGCAATAGATACGTTGCGAAGCCTCGCGGCCTGCGCGCACGGCTTGCGCGCAACGCCAGGCCCACAGGACGCATGGCACCAGCACGGCAAGCGCCCCCGCAATGCCTGTCTTGGCAAGCAGATCCAGCACGATATTGTGCGCATTATCGGCAACGACGACAGGTCCGAGACGATCAGCAATGAGATATTGCGCCCGCATATACTCGCCCCAGCCAACCCCAAGCAGCGGATGCTCGCGCGCAATTTCCAGCGCATAGCGCCATAGCGCGAGACGCGGCGACACGTGCAACTCTCTCGCCAGGCGTTCGGTAGTCGAGGCCAGATGAAGTTCAAGGGATTGATTGAGCAAAGACACGAGCGCCATCGCCGCAATCAGTACCAGAAGCGGCAAGGCCCCCAGGACCGCCGCACGCACCCAGTCGGCTCTCCCCGGCCTGCCTCTCGTGGCCGAAAGCGCCGTTGCGGCGGCGCCTGCGCCAACCACGACGGCCTGCAGTATCGGGGTGCGCGATACGGTCAGCGCGATGCCAATGCTCAGCACGACAAGCGAGGCCCCTAAGGTGGCCCTGCCGATCAGGCGCCCGCACCACAGGTAAAGCGCGCTGGCCACGGCCAGCGCAGCGAGGGTGGCAAGATGGTTTGCCTGCAGGAGGTTGGCGAAAGGCCTGCGCCCCTCTTCAAAGGGCAATGCGACAACCCACGGCGCGAGGTACCGCTCCAGGCCAAAAGCCTGCATCCAAGCCATGCCGCTGGAGATGATGCCACCAATCACGCACCCAACTGCACAGACATGCAGGATCAGTTCCGCTCGCCGCCGGTCCAGGGACAGCCAGCATCCGGCCTGGATCGTCAGTGCGGCAGCGATGCAAAAGAAGATCGCCAGATAAGAGGCCACGGGCCGCTCGAGCCGAATCGCCGCCAGTTGGACAATCAACACGGCGGCAAAGGCAATTGGTGCCACGGCGACAGCGGCCACCCTGGAAGCCCCTCCACGACCTGCCTCCATAGAGAATGCAAGCAGACAAATGGTCATTGCCGCAGCAATGGCCAGCGACTCGGCATAGAAGGATGGAATCGGAAGGGGATGTGGCGCTATCAGGTATGGGACCGTCCACAGGGCGAACGTCATCACCAGCGTAATCGAGAGGCGCAGCGGCCCAGATCTGGCTTTCACGGCATTGGTTCCGATGTCAGGAAAACAGCTCTCACGCGCGCCACAGGCTGCACCGGAGAAGACTGAGGCGCAGAGTTTGCACACTCCCTGGATCCATAAAAAAAGGCGCCCTGAGGCGCCTTTCCTTCACCTGCCGCGCATTGCGTAATCGCGGCGCGGCAGGAGATGCAGCAATTACTTGCAATAATTCGCGGCGAAGCAGGTATCGGTACCGGCGACATGAGCCCACTTGAGAACACCGTTGTCAATTACCGGCGAAACCGCAAAAACATAACCACCGGCCGCGGCCGTGCCAGTCGCCGTCACGACGCCGTCTGTAACAGTCAATGCCTGAACGTTACCGGGCAGCGTAGTCGGAATCTGCGGAATACCATTGGAGTTAGCACTGCAGCCCGTCGCGCTGCTGGTTTCCTGGACGCAGACACCCACAGCGGTCTTGTACGACTCCGCAGTATTGATGACTTCGGAGAACTTCGCCTTTTGCGTGTATTGCTGATATTGCGGAATCGCAATCGCAGCCAGGATACCGATGATCGCCACAACGATCATCAGTTCGATCAGGGTGAAACCCTTCTGGACACGGCGGCCCAGTTTCTTCAGTTGAACCCGTTTTTGCATGATTGACCCCTCGAAGGAATTTTGGATACAGATAGAAACATTTTGTTTCATGTGATGCTGTAAATCCTTTAGCACTTAGCGTGCCAGCGCCGCAAACCCCGGTGGCTTCGTCGGCGAGTGACAATTTTCGCCACTTCGGAGTGTTCCGAGCCTTGATACGGCGCAAATTTTGTCACTTAAGATGACGCGGACAGTCAGTAAACACAAAATCCTGTTTAACTCTGTGCGAAACCGCACTGAATTCCCGGGCCGCGGCGGTGCGGCGGAAAACGAAACGGGTGGCCCCTGGGCCACCCGTCCGGTAGTGCAGCAAGGTGCACCGTCCGTTCACGGAGCCGTCCGATCCGGACGGCTCCGCTTCAATACGTCATGCCGTCAGGCTGGCTGCGCCGCGCGTTTCTGCAGCAGCTTGCCGACCAACACCACCAGCGCCGCACCGATGATGCCGAACACAAGGTGCGCATGCGGCACGTGCATCTCGAACCAGGCGGCGTCCACGGGATCGCTCACCAGCATTTCGCCGGCCAGGTAGCCCAGCAGCGCGGCGCCCAGCACGATGATGACGGGAAAGCGGTCCATGACCTTGAGCAGGATGGTGCTGCCGAACACGATCAGGGGGATGGACAGGCCCAGGCCGAGCACCAGCAGCATCAGCTGGCTGCCTTCCGGTCCCTTCTGCGCCGCGGCGGCCACGGCCACCACGTTATCGAGCGACATCACCAGGTCGGCGATCAGGATGGTGCGGATCGCGGCCCAGATATTGTCCTTGGCCGAATGGCCGTCTTCGTCGTCTTCGCCGGTCAGCAGTTGCACGCCGATATAGACCAGCAGCAAGGCGCCGACGATCTTGAGGTAAGGCAGGCTGAGCAGCTTGACCGCGGCAACCGTGAGCACCACCCGCATGATGATGGCGGCGGCGCTGCCCCAGAAGATCGCTTTCTTCTGCTGGGCGGGCGGCAGGTTGCGGGATGCGAGCGCGATCACCACGGCGTTGTCGCCGGAGAGCACGATATTGGTCAGGATGATGGATCCCAGCGCGATCCAGAACGCGGTGGAGGACAGCAGTTCCACGGTAAAGCTCCTCGAGTTTTCTTAAATTATGATTCGAACGCCGCATGGCGACGGGCGATCCAACCGACGACGTCCAGCCGATGATGACGGAATTCGGATGTCTGAGTCTTCAGACATGAGATTTACCGTATCAAGCTTTCGATTCGGTTTCAATCGCCAGTTCGCCAGCCTCGGGAGATACCCTAGGTTCCTGGCGTCCCAGAATGACGCGCCCCCGCGCGAAGGCGGGGGCATCGAGGGCCGGCGGCGCACCTGCGTTCAGGCAGGCCACCCCGGCACCGGCAAATCTCCCGCCCTCGGGCGGGGTCCGCCAGATATCACCAGAAAGCGGCGATTACAGGATCGACTTCAGCAGGCGGCCCATTTCCGACGGATTCTTGGTGACCTTGATACCGCAGGCTTCCATGATTTCCAGCTTGGCTTGCGCCGTGTCGGCACCGCCCGAGATCAGCGCGCCGGCGTGGCCCATGCGCTTGCCCGGAGGCGCGGTCACGCCAGCGATGAAGCCAACCACCGGCTTCTTCATGTTGTCCTTGATCCACTCGGCGGCGTTGGCTTCGTCCGGACCGCCGATTTCGCCGATCATGACCACGGCGTCCGTTTCGGGATCGTCGTTGAACATCTTCATGATGTCGATGTGCTTCAGGCCATTGATGGGGTCGCCACCGATGCCCACTGCCGACGACTGGCCCAGGCCCAGCGCGGTCAGCTGGCCCACGGCTTCATAGGTCAGCGTGCCCGAGCGCGACACCACGCCGATGCGGCCCTTGCGGTGGATATGGCCCGGCATGATGCCGATCTTGATTTCGTCCGGCGTGATCAGGCCAGGGCAGTTCGGTCCGAGCAGCAAGGTCTTCTTGTTGCCCTTACGCATCTTGTCCTTGAGCTCCATCATGTCGCGCACGGGGATGCCTTCGGTGATGCAGACCACCAGGTCCAGGTCAGCGTCGACGGCTTCCCAGATCGCGGCGGCGGCGCCTGCGGGCGGCACGTAGATCACGGAAACGGTGGCGCCGGTGGAGTCCTTGGCGTCCTTCACGCTGGCGTAGATGGGAATGCCTTCGAAGTCTTCGCCGGCCTTCTTCGGGTTCACGCCGGCCACGAAGCAGTTCTTGCCGTTGGCATAGTCGCGGCAGCCACGGGTGTGGAACTGGCCGGTCTTGCCGGTGATGCCCTGGGTGATGACCTTGGTGTCTTTGTTAATCAGAATCGACATGCTGTAATCCTTTGCTTGGCTCCAAGCAGCGCGGGGCCTGGCCCGGCGCGCTGCTCGCGTCGCGTTTTGTTGGCGTTCGTGCGTCTTGGCTTACTTGCCCGCGGCCGCAGCCACCACCTTCTGGGCGGCTTCTTCCATGGTGTCGGCAGCAATGATGGGCAGGCCCGAGTCGGCCAGCATCTTCTTGCCGATTTCCTCGTTGGTACCCTTCATGCGCACGACCAGCGGCACGGACAGCGACACGGCCTTCGACGCAGCGATCACGCCTTCGGCAATCACGTCGCAACGCATGATGCCGCCGAAGATGTTGACCAGGATGGCCTTCAGGTTCGGGTTCTTCAGCATCAGCTTGAACGCTTCGGTCACCTTCTCGGTGGTGGCACCGCCGCCCACGTCGAGGAAGTTGGCCGGCTCGCCGCCGAACAGCTTGATGGTGTCCATGGTGGCCATGGCCAGGCCGGCGCCGTTCACCAGGCAGCCGATGTTGCCGTCCAGCGAGATGTAGGCCAGGTCGAACTTCGAAGCTTCGATTTCAGCCGGATCTTCTTCGTCCAGGTCGCGATAGGCGACGATTTCCGGGTGACGGAACAGGGCGTTGGAGTCGAAGTTGAACTTGGCGTCGAGCGCGATCACCTTACCGTCGCCGGTCAGGATCAGCGGGTTGATTTCGGCCAGCGAAGCATCGGTGTCCCAGAATGCCTTGTACAGGCCTTGCAGGGCCTGGCGGGCTTGCGCCACGCTCGCGTCGGGCACGCCGATCTTGCGGGCGATGTCGTCAGCGTCGGCATCGGCCAGGCCGGTTGCCGGATCGATGATCAGCGTGTGGATCTTTTCCGGGCTGTGGGCAGCGACTTCTTCGATGTCCATGCCGCCTTCGCTGGAAGCCATCAGGGCCACCTTCTGCGAAACGCGGTCCACCACCAGGCTGACGTAGAGTTCCTTCTTGATGTCAGCGCCTTCTTCGACCAGCAGGCGGTTGACCTTCTTGCCTTCCGGGCCGGTCTGGTGCGTGACCAGGGTCATGCCCAGGATGTTGCTGGCGTAGGTCTTCACATCGTCGATGCTCTTGGCCACCTTCACGCCGCCACCCTTGCCGCGGCCGCCCGCGTGGATCTGCGCCTTGACGACCCAGACCGGGCCGCCCAGTTGCTCAGCAGCCTTCAGGGCCTCTTCGACCGAGAACGCGGGGATGCCGCGCGGAACCGGCACATTGTATTTGCGCAGGATTTCCTTGCCTTGGTACTCATGGATATTCATGCGTGTTTCCTTTCGGGTAGGCGTAAAAGTGTAGAGATGGAATCTCGGCGTTTTGCAGGCCGTGCGACTTAGCCGGACGTGCCGGTAGGCCTGCGGGATACGGCGCCGCCTTCGGCGGCGGCGAGCGCCTCCGCTGGCTGCGCCGCCGGGGTCGGGGACCCTTCGGTCCTGATCCTCGGCTTCGGCTGGTGACCATACCAGCGCGGGTAAAACTGGCGCACCACCTCACCTTCGAAATGCAGGGCATGGCAGCCGTGCAACTGGTAAGGGGGTTCGGGATTGGTGTCTTCGGCGCCGGCGTCGCGAATATTGATGACGTCGCCGGCAAAGGCCTGGATCGCGGTGGTCGGCAGCACGCCGGCCAGCTCGGTCAGGTGGGTGCAGCCGGCCACGCCGGACAGACGTTCGCGCACCGCCTTGCGGAAGCCCTTCATCAGGTTCAGGCCGATGAGCTTGCGGTAGGCCGGGCCGATGGTGTCGCACTGCCCGGGGTAAGGCACCCAGTCAGAACAGGCATCGGCGTCCACCACATTCATGCGCACGTCGATCGTGACGCGCAGCCACAGGTCATGCAGGGGCTCGCCCACCGGGCGCACGCCGCCGCCGGCCAGCGGGATCGCACGCGGCTTGGTGTCGGTCAGGCGCGCTTCGATATCCCACAGGCCATCGTCCCTAAGATAGGCCTCGGCCGTGATGGCACGACGATGGCGCAGGGAGCGGTTGACGGGCGGGGAAAGCGGCATGACAGCAGGCTGGAGCGGGGGGAACGGACGGCTAATGAACAGCTACGAACGACCAAAGGACTGCTTTTGGGGGCGGCTGGGCCGGAAAACCGCAGGATTTTAACATGACGGACAACTTTGGCCGGGAACTAACTGCACGCGGTGCTGTTGGAGGCGATTGTCGGGCGGCGGATCGCCTGCTGCGGTGCGGGAAAGCGCGCCCCGAGGCGGTCATGCGGCCCGCGCGGCCAGGCTGCGCGCGGCGCGAATACGCCTACTTGCAACGCAGGTATGCGCCCCGTGCCGGTGCATGATATTGCGGGTGCGTCACGTCGCGCAGGGACACGCCACGACCCGCGGCGGCCCACCTCAGTCGCCGCCGTCCAGCCACTCGTCCGCGCCCTTGATGATGCGGCTGACCACCGAGCGGGAGAAACCGCGGGCCACCAGGAAGCGGATCTGCCTTGCCCGCTCTTCCGGCGTGGCCGGCGGGGCGCCGAAGCGCTTCTGCCAGACCGCGCGGCCCCGCTCCAGCTCGGAATCGCGCAGGCGCTCCTGCAGGTCGGCCAGCTGATCGCTGCCGAGCTGGTGGGTGCGAGCCTCCTGCATGACGCGGGCGGCACCGTAGCGGCTGGCGCGGCGGTGCACCAGGCTGTCGACGAAGCGCGCATTGGACAGCCAGTTCTCGCGCTCGAGCGCGTCCAGCAATTGCTCCAGGGCTTCCGGGGACTCCGCGTGCGGGGCCAGCTTGCGAGCCAGCTCCGTGCGGCTGTGCTCGCGGCGCGACAGGTAGCCGACCGCGCGGGCCTTGAGGGAGAGAGGGGGACGGGTGGCCATGAAGAAAGACGTCGCGAATGCACACCAAATGACACCGGGGCGGCGCGCGCTGTCGCACGTGCCGCCCCGGTCAGGCTCGGATCGCGGCCGGGATTGCCCCGGCCGGCTGCGCTCAGGCCTCGGCGGCAGTGACCGCGGCGGCAGGCGTGCCGTTCATCAGCACCACGCCCAGCGATTCGCGCACCTTGTTCTCGATCTCGTCGGCGATATCGGGATTCTCGCGCAGGTATTCGCGCGCATTGTCCTTGCCCTGGCCGATCTTCTCGCCCTTGTAGCTGTACCAGGCGCCCGACTTCTCGACGACCTTGGCATCCACGCCGAGATCGATGATTTCGCCCTGGCGCGAGATGCCCTGGCCATAGAGGATGTCGAAGAACGCCTCGCGGAACGGCGGCGAGACCTTGTTCTTGACCACCTTGACCTTGGTTTCGTTGCCGATCACGTCGTCGCCCTTCTTGATCGAGCCGATGCGGCGGATATCGAGGCGGACCGACGCGTAGAACTTCAGCGCGTTACCGCCGGTGGTGGTTTCGGGCGAACCGAACATCACACCGATCTTCATGCGGATCTGGTTGATGAAGATCACCAGGCAGTTGGTGCGCTTGATGGTGCCGGTCAGCTTGCGCAGCGCCTGGCTCATCAGGCGGGCCTGCAGGCCGGGCAGCGAATCGCCCATCTCGCCTTCGATTTCGGCCTTGGGCACCAGTGCCGCCACCGAGTCGATGACGATCAGGTCGACCGAGCCGGAGCGCACCAGCGCGTCGGTGATTTCCAGCGCCTGCTCGCCGGTGTCGGGCTGGGAGATCAGCAGATCACCCACGGACACGCCCAGCTTGCCGGCATAGTTGACGTCGAGTGCGTGCTCGGCGTCGATAAAGGCGCAGGTGCCGCCCAGCTTCTGCATCTCGGCCACCACCTGCAGCGTCAGCGTGGTCTTGCCCGAGGATTCCGGACCGTAGATTTCCACCACGCGGCCGCGCGGCAGGCCGCCGACGCCCAGCGCGATGTCCAGGCCCAGCGAGCCGGTGGACACGACCTGGATATCCTGATCGATGTCGGCTTCGCCCAGTTTCATGATCGAGCCCTTGCCGAACTGCTTCTCGATCTGGGCCAGCGCGGCCGCCAGCGCCTTCTGCTTTTCGGCGTTCACGCCAGCACTCGCCTTCTTGCCGTCATCCATGGTCGTCCTTCCATCAATGGTGTATAAATAGGCCGCATGTGGCGCGCTGCCTGCTTTTGCGGGCTTGCGCCCGCCCCGCGCCGCGCAACTCGCCACGCGACTTGCGCGTAAAAGAGGCGGCTAGTAATCCGGTAAATGCCGGCCCGCGCAAAGCGCGACCGGAACAAGCGGGTACTGTATAAAAAAACAGTATGCTTGGCAAGCCCCACCCGCGTCACCTGGCAACGACGGGTCACAAAAGGTGCGCCAAAGCCGAGCCTGGGTGGAGACAACCATGCGTATTCTGATCGCCGAAGATGACGATGTGCTGGCCGACGGCCTCACGCGCTCCCTGCGCCACTCCGGCTATGCCGTAGATCATGTCGCCAGCGGGGTGGAGGCCGATTCGGCGCTGTCCACCCAGACCTTCGACCTGCTGATCCTCGACCTCGGCCTGCCGCGCATGCCCGGCCTGGAAGTGCTCAAGCGCCTGCGCGCGCGCGGCGCCATGGTGCCGGTGCTGATCCTGACCGCGGCCGACGGCGTGGACGAGCGCGTCAAGGGACTGGACCTGGGCGCCGACGACTACATGGCCAAGCCCTTTGCCCTGTCCGAGCTGGAGGCACGCGTGCGCGCGCTGGTGCGGCGCGGGTCCGGCGGCGGTGCCACGCTGACGCGGCACGGGCCGCTCGCCTTCGACCAGGTCGGCCGCATCGCCTACCTGAACGAACAGATGCTGGACCTTTCCGCGCGCGAGGTGGGGCTGCTGGAAATCCTGCTGACCCGCACCGGGCGGCTGGTATCGAAGGAGCAACTGGTGGACCACCTGTGCGAATGGGGCGAGGAGGTCAGCAACAACGCCATCGAAGTCTACGTGCACCGGCTGCGCAAGAAGATCGAGGTGGGCGGCATCCGCATCGCCACGGTTCGCGGCCTGGGCTATTGCCTGGAGAAATTCCAGGCTGCCGCGGTCCACGGCTAGGAGACACCATCCGCGCCTTGCCTTCCCCTGCTTACCCTGGTTACGCCACTCCGGCCACTCCGGACCACCCTACTCCCGTCTCATGAGCCTGCTGCGACTGCCCCGGCGGCGCGCGCGGGCCGCACGGCCCGAGCCGCCCGCATCGTCCCCGGACGGATCCGCCTCGCCGGATGCCGGCGTCGCCGACGAAGCGCTGGCCGAAGCCCTGCCGCACCTTGAGGACAGCGCCGGCCATCCGTCCCCGCGCTCGCTGTTCGGCGAGATCCTGGACTGGATGCTGGCCCCGCTGCTGCTGCTCTGGCCGATGAGCATCGCGGTGACCTACCTGGTGGCCAAATCCATCGCCAACGGCCCGTTCGACCGCTCGCTGGAAGCCAGCGCCATCGTGCTCTCGCAGCAGGTGCGCGAGGTCAACGGGCGCGTCACGCTGCAGCTGCCGCTGTCCGCGCGCGAGATCCTGCGTGCCGACGAGAGCGACAACATCTACTACCAGGTAGTCGGCACGCACGGCGAGTTCGTGGCCGGCGACAACGACCTGCCGCTGCCCAGCGAGGACGACCGCGGCCACGCCGGGCTGGTGTCGCTGCGCGACGACCGGGTGGCCGGCAACGACGTGCGCGTCGCCTACACCTATGTCGATCTCAAGCACGGCGGCGACACGCAGCCGGTGCTGGTGCAGGTGGGCGAGACCCTGGACAAGCGCGCGCGCCTGGCCAACGAGATCATCAAGGGCGTGATCCTGCCGCAGTTCGTGATCCTGCCGCTCGCGGTGGTGCTGGTGTGGTTCGGCCTGACGCGCGGGCTGGCGCCGCTGACCGCGATCCAGCAACGCATCCGCGCGCGCAATCCCGGCGATACCAGCCCCATCGACGAGCACGCCGCGCCGCAGGAGATCACGCCGCTGGTGGCGTCCTTCAACGACCTGCTGGCGCGCCTGGACATGTCGGTGCAGACACAGAAGCGCTTTATCGCCGATGCCGCGCACCAGATGAAGACCCCGCTGGCCGGGCTGCGCATGCAGGCCGAACTGGCGCAGCGCGAACAGTCGCCCGAGGAATTGCGCAAGTCGCTGGCGCAGATCGCCGGCAGCTCGGAACGCACGGCCCACCTGGTGACGCAGCTGCTGTCGCTGGCGCGCACGGAGAACCTGGCCGGTGCCGGCAGCATGGCGCCGCTGGACCTGGGCGCGCTGGCGCGCGAGGTGGTCAAGGACTGGCTGCCGCAGGCCTGGGCCCGCAGCATCGATCTCGGCGTCGACGCCGACGATCATCCCGTCATGGTGCAGGGCAACCGCCTGATGCTCACTGAAATGCTGAACAACCTGATCGACAACGCGATCCGCTACACCCCCGCGGGCGGCCACGCCACCGTGCGCGCAAGGGCGGACGCCTTCGAACCGTTCGCCTACCTCGAGGTGGAGGACACCGGCCCGGGCATCCCGGTGGCCGAGCGCGAGCGCGTGATGGAGCGCTTCTACCGCGTGCTGGGCACGCAGACCCAGGGCAGCGGCCTGGGCCTGGCCATCGTGCGCGAGATCGTGCAGCAGCACGGCGGCGATGTCAGCATCGTCGACAACGTCTACCAGTCCGAGCCGCGCCTGGCCGGCGCCTGCTTCCGCATCACGCTGCGCCGGCCCGTCGCCGGAGATACGGCATGAGCGGCGCCGCCCGCCCGCCCGGCCCGCGCGCCGCGGCAGGCCAGCCCGGTTC
>NZ_JBFTLQ010000049.1:0-59044 GCF_056396525.1 Cupriavidus sp. 05T41 | reverse complement strand
GACCAGCTCGATGCGCACTGGGAACCGCGCGACTTCGAGCCGGGCCCGACCATGTTCGCCGAGTGGGCGGTCGAGGGCGGCCTGGACGGCAACACGCGCCGGCAGAAGAACGCGGGCGGCCCGCAAGGCAAGTTCCTGACCGAGAAGCRCTGAGCAGCAGCATCGCCCCGGCCACGACAGGGCAAGACCACGAAGACAGGCAAGTCGAAGTCAGCCAGGACGAGACATGCCCCCGCAAGGCAATACGGTGCGGCGCGAGCCGCACCGGGCAATACAAGGAAGTGCCATGAGTACCAGCCAATCCCTGACCCTGCGCGTGCAGGCCATGCGCTTCGAGGCGCGCGGCATCGTCAGCGTGGAGTTGCGCGACCCTGACGGGCGCGAGCTGCCGGCGTTCGCGCCCGGTGCGCATATCGACCTGCACCTGGGCAATGGCCTGGTGCGCAGCTACTCGCTGTGCGGGGCCCCGKAAGTGCGCGACCGCTACGTGGTGGGCGTGCTCAACGACCGCGCCAGTCGCGGCGGCTCGCGCTATGTGCACGAGCAGTTGCGCGTGGGGACCACGCTGGCCGTGGCGGCGCCGCGCAACCACTTCGCCCTCGAAGAGAACGCGCCGCACAGCGTGCTGGTGGCCGGCGGCATCGGCGTGACGCCGATCGTCTGCATGGCGCGGCGCCTGCACCAGCTTGGCCGGCCCTTCACGCTGTACTACTGCGCGCGCTCGCGGGCCGAGGCGGCCTTTGCCGATGAGCTGGCTGCCTATGGCGACGCGGTGCGCATGCACTTCGACGACGAGGCCGGCTGCCCGCCGGACCTGCCTGCGCTGCTGGCCGGACAGGCGGCCTCCACGCATTTCTACTGCTGCGGCCCGGGCGCGATGCTCAATGGGTTCGAGGCTGCCTGCGCCGGCCATGGCTACACCGAAGTGCATATCGAACGCTTTGCCKCGGACCCCTCGGTGGCGGCGGTGCAGGAAGGCGAGTACACCGTGACGCTGGCCGCCACCGGCGGCGAGCTGACGGTGCCTGCGGGCAAGTCGCTGCTGGATGCATTGCTCGAAGCCGGCATCGCCGTCGAGCACAGCTGCAGGGAAGGTGTGTGCGGTTCGTGCGAGACGCGCGTGATCGACGGCATTCCCGAGCATCGCGACAGCGTGCTGAGCAAGGGCGAGCGTGATTCGAACAAGACCATGATGGTGTGCGTGTCCGGCTGCAAGGGCCGGCGCCTGGTCCTGGACTTATAAGATGGCCCGCGCGCCGCGCAACGCGGCGCGCCCGGCGGCGCCTGCGGCGCCAGCGCGAGGCGGCTGCCTGCCTCGGACACTTTTGAAGAGAAACACCGTGTTGATCMAGAGACAAGAGGCTGCGCCGGCCAATGCCGGCGCACAGGGCACCCCATTCCAGGCCACCACCGTCGCCGCTGACGGCGGCGCGCGCACCGCGACCCACGGCGAGATCATCGCGCGCATCGAGCGCATGCCCGGCAACGGCATGCATATCCGCGCGCGGCTGCTGATCGGACTGGCCACGTTTTTCGACGGCTTCGACGTGATCGCGATCGCCGCCACGCTGCCACTGCTGATCTCCGCATGGTCGCTCACGCCGGGCCAGATCGGCTTCCTGATCGCGGCGCCGTCGGTGGGGCAGCTGGTCGGCGCGCTGCTGTTTCCCGCGCTGGCGGAGCGCTTCGGCCGCCTGCGCTCGATCGGCTGGAGTGCGGGCATCATCGGGCTGATGAGCATCGCCTGCGGCTTCGCGCCGTCGTTCGAGATCTTCGCCTTGCTGCGCATCGTGCAGGGCCTTGGCCTGGGTGGCGAGCTGCCGGTGGCCGCCACCTATATCAACGAGGTCACGCGCGCGCACGGCCGCGGGCGCTTCGTGCTGCTCTACGAAGTGGTGTTCCCGATCGGCCTGCTGATMTCCAACGTGGCCGGCGCCTGGCTGGTGCCGCGCTTCGGCTGGACCGTGATGTATTTCATCGGCGGCGCGCCCATCGTCCTGTTCTTCATCCTGCGCCGCGCGATCCCGGAGTCGCCGCGCTGGCTGGCGGAGAAGGGCCGCCTGGCCGAAGCCGACCAGGCGCTGGCCGCCTTCGAGGCCCGGGCCCGCGGGCCGCTGCCGCCGCTGGGCGATGTGGCCGCCTATGACGCGCTGACGCACAAGCACCCGCGCCGCGGCGTGCGCGACCTGCTGGGCAAGGCCTATATCGGCCGCACGCTGGCGGTGTGGATGCTGTGGGCCACCTGCGGCTTTATCMAGTACGGCCTGTCGACATGGCTGCCGACCATCTACAAGACGGTCTATCACGCGCCGCTGCAGCTGGCGCTGAACCTGGCGGCGGGCGCATCGGTGCTTGGCGTGGTCGGCTCGCTGGTATGCGCGATGGTGGTCGACAAGGTTGGCCGCAAGCCGGTGATCAATGTGTCGTTCGTGCTATGCGCGTTGTCGCTGGCGCTGGCGGGTGTGTTCCACGCCGAGTCGGTGTACGTGGTGGCCACGCTATGCGCGCTGTCGCTCGGCTTCCTGGCCAGCGGCTTCATCACCGCCTACGTGTACACGCCGGAGCTGTATCCCACCAGCGTGCGCGCCATGGGCTGCGGCCTGGGCGGCGCGTGGCTGAAGCTGGCCGCGATCTTCGCGCCCACGCTGATCGCCAACACCATCRGCACCGGCGACCTTAGCAGCGCCTTCTACGCGCTGGCGCTGGTCCCGTTCGCGGCGGCGCTGACCATTCACTTCCTCGGCATCGAGACCAAGGGCAAGGTGCTGGAGCAACTGGAGGCCTGAGGCCGGGGGGCGGCCCCGGCTCCGGCGGCCCGGCGGGCGCCCTGTGCGCCCGCGCTATTCGCCTTCGCCGCCGCTGCCGTCGCCGCCTGCCTGGCGCGGCGTMACGCACAGCCCGTGCAGCTTTCTCAGCGCCTGGTACATCGCCCGGCGTTCTCCCGGCTCCAGCAGCCGTATCACCTCMGCCTGGCTCTTCCTGGCCAGCGGCATCACCTGCTCGTGCAATGCCAGCCCCGCCGGCGTGATGCTGCAGATCAGCTTCTTGCGCGGCGTATTGCCCTCCGAATCCAGTTGCACCAGCCCGCGGCCTTCCAGCAGCCGCAACGTGCGGCTGACCAGCGCCTTGTCCGAGGTGGACTGCAGCACGAGCTCGGCAAACGGCAGCGGCCGCGCATGCGCCAGCAGCGCCAGCACGCGCCATTCCGGCACGCTCAATTCGAATTTTTCCGCGTAGGGCAGGGTTACGGTGCGCCGCAGGGCGTTGACCAGCTGGCTCAGCATGGTGGTCAGGAAGTCGTCKACGACCAGGCCGCTGCCGTTCTCGTCCAGCTCGGCCCACGGGCAATCAGTGCGGGCACGCGCGGCGGCGTCCTCCGCGTGGCCGGCTTCGCGCTTGATGGGATCCATGTCGTTCGGGATGTGCCGCATGGCGGCATGTGATGTGGAGGCTGATTGTCTCATGACGCGCTTGCGCCACGTCTTCGCGGTCGATTTCGCGACGAAATAAACATAAGTAAAMGCGCGTGTGTCAATTGGGGTTTAGCGTAAGTTGAGTCATCAACAAACGTATTCTACGATGTTGTGTATGTTCCTGATGTAAATCTATGTTTCACCAATAAAACGCAAAAGCGAAGGCGTTCCCATCGTCCGCCGACCCCAACCTGTCTCCCCGCGGCCACTCKACGCGGACCTGGAGCGCCCCCACAGGAGCCATAGATGAAACCTGCCCGACGTCACATCCTTGCCGCGGCCATCGCTGCGCTGCCCTTTGTCGCCCTGGGGGGCGGCCCGCTCGCGCAGGCCGCCTATCCCGTCAAGCCGGTCACGATCGTGGTGGCCTATCCACCAGGCGGTGATACCGATTCCATGGCGCGGATGTATGCCGAGAAGCTGTCGGTGCGACTCAAGCAGCCGGTCATCGTGGAGAACAAGCCGGGCGCGGGCGGCGTGGTGGGCAACGCCATGGTCGCGCGCGCGCCGGCCGACGGCTATACGCTGCTGTTCACGCCCAACCCGTTCACCACCGCGCCGATGGTGCTGAAGCTGCCGCCCGCATCCAGCTACGACGCGCTGCACGGCTTTACCCCGGTCATCCAGACCGGTACGCAGACCGTGCTGCTGGTGGCGTATCCGGGCGCCGGCATCAAGACCGTGCAGGAGATGGTGGCCGCGGCCAGGGCCGGCAAGCCGCTGACCTACGCGAGCCCCGGCGCCGGCTCGCCCATGCATATCGCGGGCGAGTGGGTCAACCACGCCGCCGGGGTGAGGATCCAGCACGTGCCGTACCGCGGCGTGGCGCCGGCGGTCAACGACGTGGTGGCGGGGCACGTCAACTTTGCCTACGTCACGCTGGGCCCGGTGGCGCAATACATCAACACCGGCAAGCTGGTCGCGCTGGCCGTGACCGATCCGAAGCGCTCTGCGCTGCTGCCGAACGTGCCGACGCTTGCCKAGCTCGGCTACAAGGACGTGGTGGTGGGCGCATGGCATGGCGTGATGGCGCCCAGGGGCACGCCGGCGGACATCGTCCGGCAGCTCAACKATCAGCTCAATGAGATCGTGAAGATGCCGGACATCGCCGAGAAGATGGCCACCTTCGGCGCGGTGCCGGTGGGCGGCGCGCCCGGCGTGCTGGAGAAGGTCAACGCCTCCGACTACGAGCGGCTGGGCAAGGTCATCAGGGATTTCGGCATCACCGCCGAGTGATTGCCCCCGGGCGGTGCGCACCGGCGGCAGGCGCGCGCCGGTGCACGCATCGTTTTGTTCGGATTTCAGATCAGGGAGGTCGGCATGAGTACGTCGACAGTGGGAACCTCCACGCCGCAGGTGACAGCGCGGGAAAAGGTGCAGGGCAGGGCCGTGTATGCAGGCGACATCAAGCAGGCCGGCATGCTGCACGCCAAGGTGCTGCGCAGCCCGCATCCGCACGCGCGCATCGTGCGCATCGACACCGCGGCGGCGCGCGCGCTGCCGGGTGTGAAGCTGGTGCTGACCGGCGCGGATACGCCGAAGCGCCTGTGGGGGCCGCACCGCAAGGAGCAGCGCATCCTGGCCGCGGGCGTGGTGCGCTACGTGGGTGAGGAGGTTGTGGCGCTCGCCGCGGTCGACGAGGAAACCGCGCGCGACGCGCTGGACCTGATCCGCGTGGAGTACGAAGAGCTGCCTGCCATCCTCACGCCCGACGCAGCGCTTGCCGAGGGCGCGCCCGAACTGCACCAGGGCACCCGCAATATCGCGCACGAGATGCATATCGAGCGCGGCGATATCGAGGCCGGCTTTGCCAGGGCCGCGGTGGTCCATGAGGCTACCTACGACATGCAGTCGCAATATCCCGGCTACCTGGAGCCGATGGCCACCGTGGCGGCGCAGGATGGCAACGGCCGCCTGACGGTGTGGGCGTCGACGCAGTCGGTGTTCCTGGCGCGCGCGCGGCTGGCCGAGGCGCTCGACCGCCCGGTCTCGACCATCCGCGTGATCCAGGCCGTCACCGGCGGCGGTTTCGGCGCCAAGATCGTGGAGGAGAACAACAGCCTGATCGCGGCGCTGCTGGCGAGCCGGCTGGAGCGGCCGGTGCGCTTCGTCAACAGCCGCCTGGAAGATTTCCTCGGCGCGCGCTCGAGCGTGCCGGCCCGGGTATGGCTGAAGATGGGGCTCGACGCACAGGGGATGATCGTCGCCAAGCACGTGCGCATCACGGCGGAATGCGGCGCCTACGCGGGACTGGCCGGCGACGTGATGCACGTGAGCGCGATGCGCAGCGACAATATGCACCGGGTGGAGAACGTGCGCTCCGATGCGGTGCTGGCCTACACCAATACGCAGCCGCGCGGCGCGTTCCGCGGCTTCGGCGGGCAGCAGATGCTGTTCCCGCTGAACAGTCACCTTGCGGTGCTGGCGGACATGCTCGGCATGGATCCCTTCGAAGTGCACAAGCGCAACGCCATCCGTACCGGCGATACCAGCGTGCACGGCTGGAAGATCGGCAGCAGCGGCCTGGCCGAATGCCTGGAGCAGACCCGCGAGGCGATCCGGTGGGACGCGCGCCGCGCCGCCGCCGCGGCGCAGACCGGCCCGCGCCGGCGCGGGCTCGGCATCGCCGCGGCCATGCATGTCAGCGGCAACCGCACGCTGGGTAACTGGGACGGCTCCACCATCTTGCTCAAGGTCAACGAGGACGGCCGCGTGCTGCTGCTGACCAGCGAGTGCGACATGKGGCAGGGCGCCAACACCATGCTCAGCCAGATCTGCGCGCAGGAGCTGGGCATTCCCCTGGCGCACGTCACCGTGGCYGCGCCGGACACCGACGCCGCGCCGTTCTGCCTCGGTTCGCTGGCGTCGCGCGTGACCATCATCTCCGGCAACGCGGTGCTGCGCGCCGCGCGCGAAGCGCGGCTCAAGCTGCTGACAGTGGCCGCGGAAAAGCTCGGCGTGCCGCGTGACCGGCTGGAGATCGCCGATGGCGTGATCCGCGCGTGCGCGGGCGATGGCGAGAACGCCGGCAAGCAGGCCACGCTGGCCGAGATCGCGCGCCTGCATATCTTCCGCCACGGCGGCGAGGGGCTGATGGTGCGCGCCACCTACGATGCGCCCACGGTGATGCACGACGCCGACTACTACGGCAATATCGCGCCCGCCTATTCCTTCGCGGCGCAGGCCGTCGAGGTGGAGGTGGATACCCAGACCGGGCAGGTCACGGTCATCGACAGCTTTGTCTCCGACGACTGCGGCAAGGCCATCAACCCGCTCGCCGTGCACGGCCAGACGCACGGCGCCACGGTGCAGGCCATCGGCTGGACGCTGTACGAGCACCTGCTGGTCGAAGACGGCCGCATCCTCAACGGCAATTTCGCCGACTACAACATGCCCACCGCCGACGCCGTGCCCGCGCTGCGCACCGAGGTGGTGGAATCCAACGATCCCAACGGCCCGTACGGCGCCAAGGGCGCCAGCGAGACGGCCATCCTGCCGGGTGCCGCGGCCATCGCCAATGCGGTCTGCGACGCCGTGGGCGTGCGCATCCGCTCGCTGCCGATCACGCCGGAGAAGGTGCTGGCCGCGCTGCGCGCGCGCCGGCAAGAGGAGGCACGCCATGCGTGATTTCGAGTTCCTGGAACCCGGCTCGGTGCAGGAAGCCAGCCGCATGCTGGCCGACCTCGGCGACCAGTGCCGGGTGATGGCCGGTGGCACCGCGCTGATGCTGGGCATGCGCCAGCGCATGGTGACGCCGTCGCACGTGGTCTCGCTCGGCCGGCTCGATGCGCTGCGCCAGATCGACTACGACCCGCGCGGCGGGCTGCGCATCGGCGCGCTGGCGCTGCACGCGCAGGTCGCGCGTTCACCGCTGGTGCAGGCGCATTACCCCATGCTCGCCAGCATGGCGGCACGGGTTGCCAACCCGCAGGTGCGCAACCAGGGCACGCTGGGCGGCAACCTCTGCTACGCCGATCCCGCCACCGACCCGCCGGGCTGCCTGATGGCGCTGCAGGCGCAGGTCGTGCTCGCCGGCAGCCGCGGCGAACGCGTGCTGGAGATGGAGGATTTCCTGGTGGACTACTACACCACCGCGCTGGCGCCCGACGAACTGGTGACGGAGATCCGTGTCCCGGCGCCCGCGCCCGATGCGCACGGCCACTATGCACGCTTCCTGCGCACCGCCGCCGAGCACCGGCCGCTGGCCAKCGTGGCGCTGCTGGCGCGCCGCGCCGGCGCCACCTGCGTGGAGGCGCGCCTGACKGTCGGCGCCTCCACGCCGGTCCCGGCGCGCCTGCGGCGCGCCGAGGCCTTCCTCGCCGGCAAGACGGTCACGCCGGAGGTCGCCGCCGAAGCGGCAGACATCGTCGCGGCCGATATCGAGCCGGTATCCGACCTGCGCGGCGATGCGCACTATCGCCGCGAAATGGTTCGCGTGGTGGCGCGGCGCAGTATCGCGACGCTGTTCGGCCTGGCCACGGACTAAGGAGCCTTGATGAAAAAGATCACCATCGAACTGAGCGTCAACGGCGAGCCGCACCGCGTGGAGGCGCCCGCGCGGCGCCTGCTTTCCGACCTGCTGCGCGACGACCTCAACCTGACCGGCACCAAGCGCGGCTGCGAGACCGGCATCTGCGGCGCCTGCACCGTGCTGGTGGACGGCGAAGCGGTGAAGTCCTGCCTGATGCTCGCCGTGCATGCGCGCGGGCGCGAAGTCAGCACCGTCGAGGGCCTGGCCAGCGGCGGCGAACTGCACCCGCTGCAGCAAAGCTTCATGGAATGCGGCGGCCTGCAGTGCGGCTACTGCACCCCCGGATTCCTGATGACCTCCTGCGCCATGCTGGCGCACAACCCCAATCCCACAGAAGAGGAAGTGCGCGCCGGCCTGAACGGCAACCTGTGCCGCTGCACCGGTTACGTCGGCATCGTCGAATCCATTCTGTGCGCCGCGGAGAAGATGCGTGGAAATTGAAAAAACCCTGGTCGTCGGCGCAGCGCCGGCGCGTGTATGGGCGCTGTTGCTCGATCCCAATGTGATGGGCGGCTGTGTGCCCGGCATGCAGTCGATCGATGTGATCAGCGATGTGGAGTACGTCTCGGTCATCCAGGTGAAGATCGCCTTCATCAACGCGCGCTTCCGCCTCAGGACGAATATCGTGGAGATGCGCGCGCCCGGCTACCTGCGCACCGAAGGCACCGGCGAGGACGCCTCCGTGGCCAGCTCGCTGCGGCAGTCCAGCGAAGTGTTCCTGAGCGCGCAGCCGGACGGCGGGACCGAGCTGCGCATCAAGCTCAGCGTGGACGTGCTGGGGCGCCTCGGCACCTTCGGCCTGAGCGTGATGAAGACCAAGGCCGACCGGATGTGGGAGGAGTTCGGCGCCAATCTCTGCGCGCGGCTCGAGGCGGCTGAGGGGGCCGAGGGGGCCGAGGGGACGAGCCCGGCGGCCGCCATGGCCGGCGCCGGACAGCAGGCGGCACGGCAGGCAGCCACGGTCCCGCCGGCGCCCGCGGCCACGTCCGCCGTGCCGGTGGCCGAGGCCGCGCCGGCACGGCAGGCTGCGGACCAGGCCGCGCGTCCGGCCCGGGCCGTGCAGGCCACGCACAACGGCAGCGCCGGTTGGTGGTCGCGCCTGTTCTCGCCGGCGGCGGCMGCGGCACCGGCGCAGCGCGGCCCGCTGTCTGACATCTGCATCGAGGTGCGCCAGCCCGACGCCACCATCACCGTGCGCTGGCCGGTGCAGCACGCGGGCGAGTGTGCCGCGTGGTTGCGGGACTACCTGAAGCCCTAGGCCGGTGTCGCGGGCGGCTCCGTGCGCGGGGCTGGCGACTGGCGCGCCGTGGCGGGCAAAGTGGCCCCGGCGCCGGGCATGGAGCAGGCGCGGCGCCAAAGCCGTTACCATATCGCCATGCCACAGCACGCCAATCGCACAGACGACACCATGACAGACGCCCTCGAGCCTGCCGATCCGCAGGACAAGTACATCGTCCCGGGCCTCGAGCGCGGCCTGCGCCTGCTCGGCGAATTCAGCCGCCACGAGAAGACGCTGTCGGCGGCCGAGCTGGCGCGCCGGCTCAAGGTGCCGCGCTCCACCGTGTTCCGCCTGCTCACCACGCTGGAGATGATGGGCTTTGTCGAGCGTACCGACGGTGGCCGCGAGTTTCGCCTGGGCATGGCGGTACTGCGCCTGGGCTTCGACTACMTCGCCTCGCTGGAACTCACCGAACTCGGCCGCCCGCTGCTCGACCGCCTGCGCGACGAGATCAGCTATCCCTGCAACCTGGTGGTGCGCGATGGCCGCTCCATCGTCTATGTCGCMAAGTCCGTCGCGCCGACGCCGTTCGCCAGCTCCGTCAACGTCGGCACGCGCCTGCCCGCGCACGCCACCGTGCTCGGCCGCGTGCTGCTCGAAGACCTCACGCTGGCCGAACTGCGCGTGCTCTATCCGGAGCCGCAGCTCGAAGTCTTCTCCGACAGCACGCCCAAGACCGTGGAAGCCTTGTTCGACATGGTCCAGCGCGACCGCGAGCGGGGCTACGTCCTGCAGGAAGGCTTTTTCGAGACCAGCATCTCCACCATTGCCGCTCCGGTGCGCGACCGCACCGGCAAGGTGGTGGCCGCGCTCGGCGCCACCATCCCGGCCTCGCGCATCGACCCGGAGAAACTGGACATCATGGTGGAGCAGGTGAGGGGAGCCGCGGCCGAATTGTCGCGGCTGCTGGATTACCGGCCGGCCAGAAGCGAGTTGCTGGCGCTGTAGAGCGGCAGGTGCGGTGGCGGGTGGCCTCGACCGGCCAACCCGCTCAACCCGCGCGATTGAGGATCGACAGTACCCAGATCGCCAGGATGGGCGCACCGGCAAGGTAGCGCAACCAGGGATCCCGGCTGGCGGCCCACAGCGCCCAGAGTGCGGACAGGGCTGCGGCGAAAACGAACGCGCAGGCCGCCGCGTAGTATTCCCTGGCCCGGTAGGCCCGCAATTCGGCGAACGGACCTTGCGCGCTGTCGGCATGGGCGGGAGCGGAGGCGGCGGCCCACAACTCGGCGATCATGATGGCGCAGACAAAGCCGAGCGCCAGCGTCAGCAGCCACCTGGCCGCGCTCACCCATCGTGAAATTCTTCTCATGGCGGGAACCGTCATCGTATATGCGCCTTGGGCGCGACGGTTCCAGATTTACGGGAGGCGGCGGTGGGATTCAGGCGGAAAGTTCTGAATCGGGGCGGGGGATTTCTGGAAACGGAAGCGGCGGCGATGCGTGCTGGATTACGCGCCAATTACGCGCCACACAGTGCCATCAAGAGCCACCAAAGAAAAAAGGACCTGGGCTGTCGCCTCAGGTCCTTCGTTCTTCACCGAATTCTGGTGGGTGGTACAGGGATTGAACCTGTGACCCCTGCCGTGTGAAGGCAGTGCTCTACCGCTGAGMTAACCACCCCTGCTGCTGCGTTGTTGCTGCMGTGCTGCAGAGAAACGAAATTATGCCGGTACCTCTGTATMTTGTAAAGCCCTTTCTTGGAAATTTCTTCAAAAAAGTGGTCCGGCGCATCCATGGGCCTGCCGCGGCGCTTGGGCCGTGGCCTACGCGGCTTGCGCGGCGGKGGCTGCGATGGCTTGCGCKGACTCTTGCCACACCACTTTGCCGCCGCTGGCCTTGTCGAGTTGCTTGAGCACGCCGAGGTGAGCGTCGACTTCCTCGTCGCTGGCCATCAGCACGGGCAGGGCCAGGCGGGAGAGGTCGGCGGCCGCCACCGCGCCGCTTTCCTCGCCGCCGCCTTCGAGCATGTCGATCACCAGCGAGTTCTGGCCGCGCGTCATGGCGAGGTAGACCTCGGCCAGCAGCTCCGCGTCGAGCAGTGCGCCGTGCAGCGTGCGGTGCGAATTGCCGACGCCGAGGCGATCGCACAGCGCGTCGAGCGAATTGCGCTTGCCGGGGAACATCTGGCGGGCTTCGCGCAGGGTGTCGATCACGCTGCCGGCGTGCTCGCGGAACGGCGGCAGCCCGAGCAGCTTGAATTCCATGTCGAGGAAGCCAAGGTCGAAGGGCGCGTTGTGGATGATCAGCTCGGCGTCCTGGACGAACTCGCGGATCTCGTGGACGACTTCGGCGAACTTCGGCTTGTCGGCCAGGAAGTCCACCGTGATGCCGTGCACCGCGATCGCGCCTTCGTCGATATCGCGTTCGGGGTTGACGTAGAAGTGCAGGTGCCGCCCCGTGAGGCGGCGGTTAAGCAGCTCCACGCAGCCGATTTCAATCAGGCGGTCGCCGCTGGCGGCGTTGAGGCCGGTGGTTTCGGTGTCGAGAACGATCTGTCGCATGGCGGGCATTCTAACCGGTGAGGCGCGGCGGCCGTCGTGCGGCCGCGGCGCCTGTCGCTTGCTTATCCCTGCAGGGAGGCCACGCCGCGGTTGGCGAGGGCGTCGGCACGCTCGTTGCCGGGATGGCCGTTGTGGCCGCGTACCCAGTGCCAGGAGATATCGTGTCCCTGGGCGAGCTTGTCCATTTCCTGCCAGAGGTCGGCATTCTTCACCGGTTTCTTGTCGGCGGTCTTCCAGCCACGGGCCTTCCAGCCCGGCAGCCATTCGCCGATGCCTTTCTGCACGTACTGGGAGTCGGTGTAGACGGCCACGCGGCACGGCCGCTTGAGGGCGCGCAGCGCTTCGATGACGGCGGTCATCTCCATGCGGTTGTTGGTGGTGTTCTGCTCGCCGCCGAACAGCTCCTTCTCGTTGGCGCCGGCGACCAGCACCGCGCCCCAGCCGCCGCGGCCGGGATTGCCCTTGCAGGCGCCGTCTGAATAGATGATGACGTCTTCGATTTCGTTGCTCATGGATTCGCAGCTGGGGGCCGGCAGCCTCGGGGGGCGCCGGCCGGGTTGTTGGATGGGCAGGCGGTGGCGTTCAGTGCTCGTCGCCGGGGGCCTTGCCGTGGGTGCCGGTGGGCGTGGCCACCGGCGCGGCGACCGGCGAAAGCGCGGGCTTGGTRGCTTTCCAGGCGGGGCCGACCAGGCGGATATTGCGCACGCGCTTGACTGCAGAGATCATATAGACGGAACCGAAGATCGGCCACCAGCGGTCGCCGGCCTTCTCCATGAAGGCGGCGCGCTGCAGCCAGCGTTCGGTCCGGTACGGCGGGCAATAGCAGCCGAAGCGGCCGCGGATGATATCGAAACCGAGCAGCTTGAGCCAGTCCTTGATGCGCACGAAGCCGATCGACTGGTTGTCGTTGGGCAGGAACKGGTCGGCGCCGAGCCGCTTGAGGCCCTGGCGCGCGCCCCACAGGCTCATGGGATTGAAGCAGGTGATCACGACGCGGCCTTCGGGCATCAGCACGCGGGATACCTCGCGCAGCACTTCATGGGGGTCTTCGGAAAACTCCAGGATGTGCGGCAGGGTAAGGAGGTCGATACTCTGGGTCGCGAACGGCAGTTCGTCGAAGCGGCACAGCAACTGGCGCGCGTCGACCTGGGCGCGCGGGCYGTGAGGGCCGCTGCCGGGCGCCAGCGCCAGTGCGGAGAACGGCATGCGGTTCTCGCGCAGGGTGTCGACATGKGGCAGGCCSAKCTGCACGGCGTGRTAGCCGAAGATGTCCGCCACGGTCCGGTCGTACTGTGCCTGTTCCCATTGCAGCATGTACTGCCCGGGTGGCGAGGCAAGCCAGTCTTCCCAACTTATAATCGGACGCTTGGACATAGGAGCACGCATGTTGAAGGTGGAGCCGATTTCCGCATTCCAGGATAACTATATCTGGGCAATCCACGACGGTCACTGCGCCGCCGTGGTGGACCCGGGCGAGGCCGCGCCGGTCGAGGCCTTCCTGGCCGGCAGGGGGCTGGTCCTGGGCGCTATTGTAATCACCCACCACCATGGCGATCACCAGGGTGGCGTGGCCGGGCTGCTGGCGGCGCACCCGAGCGCGCCGGACGGCATGCCGATGCCGGTGATCGGGCCGGCCGGCGAGCGCATCGACGGGCGTACCGTGGCCGTGCGCGAAGGCGACACGGTGGACGTGGCGTATCCGGCCATGCGACTGCGCGTGCTGGACGTGCCGGGCCATACCGCCGGCCACGTCGCCTACGTGGCCGACCTGCCGGGCGCCGGGCCCGCCGTGTTCTGCGGGGATACGCTGTTCGCCAGCGGCTGCGGGCGCCTGTTCGAGGGCTCGCCGGCGCAGATGCTGGCGTCGCTGGACAAGCTGGCCTCGCTGCCCGGCGATACCCGGGTGTACTGCGCGCACGAGTACACTCGCAGCAATGTCCGCTTTGCCCGCGCGGTGGAGCCGGGAAATGCGGCGCTGGCCGCCTGGGACGCGCGCGTGGAAGCGCTGCGCGCGGCCGGCACGCCGACCGTGCCGACCACCGTGGCGCAGGAGCGCGAGGTCAATCCCTTCCTGCGCTCGCGCGAGCCGGACGTGCGCCAGGCCGTGGCGGCCCACGCCGGCGGTCCGGCCAGCGACGACGCGGCGGCCTTCGGCGCGCTGCGCGGATGGAAGGATAATTTCCGCTGATTTCGTGCGCAGGCGCGGCTGGCCGATGCCTGCCGGCGCTTGTCGCATACATTACCTGCCGCGCCGGCCAGCCGCCGCGGCCGGGAGAATTTCATTGACGCGAAAGCCGGATTTTTTTAGCATCAGGCAAATTTTTAGCGTCACGATTTGAGAACTTAATGAAAATTGGTCGATTACTGGTGGTGTTTGCGTGTGCCGCGCTGCTTGCAGCGTGCGCCAGCACGCCAACCCCGCCTGAAGCCGCCGACGGCGGCACCCCGACCGCCTCCGCTACCAGGCCGGCTATCTCGAAGCCCGATCCGCTCAACTCGATCAACAGCGCCTCCGTCATCAACGTGGACAGCGACAGCCTGGGCTGGCTGCGTGGCCCGTCGAGCGACATCTGGGACCGCATCCGCCGCGGGTTCGGCATGCCCGACCTGGAAGGCACGCTGGTTGACGATCGCACGCAGTGGTACGCGCAGCGGCCGGACTATATGGAACGGATGGTGGGGCGCTCGAGCCGCTACCTGTATCACATCGTCGAGGAGCTGGAACGGCGCAAGATGCCCACCGAGCTGGCGCTGCTGYCGTTCGTGGAGAGCGCCTTCAATCCGCAGGCGGAATCGACCGCCAAGGCCGCCGGCATGTGGCAGTTMATCCCGAGCACCGGCAAGACCTACAACCTGAAGCAGAACATGTTCCGCGACGAGCGGCGCGATGTGCTGGCTTCGACCGACGCCGCGCTGGACTACCTGGCGCGGCTGTACGACATGTTCGGCGACTGGCAGCTCGCGCTGGCCGCCTACAACTGGGGCGAGGGCGCGGTCTCGCGCGCGATCGCGCGCAACCAGGCGCGCGGGTTGCCGACCGACTATGCCAGCCTGAACATGCCCAACGAGACGCGCTACTACGTGCCCAAGCTGCAGGCGGTCAAGAACATCATCGCCAATCCGCAGATGTACGGGGTCAAGTTGCCGGACATCCCGGATCACCCGTATTTCGTCACGGTGACCACCTCGCGCGATATCGACGTCACGCTGGCCGCCAAGCTGGCCAACCTGCCGCTCGACGAATTCAAGGCGCTCAACCCGTCCTTCAACCGGCCGGTGATCCTCGGCGCGGCCAATCCGCAAATCCTGCTGCCGTTCGATAACGCCGAGCGCTTCCAGTACAACCTGAACACCTACCGGGGCGGCCTGTCGAGCTGGACCGCGGTGACGGTGGACAACCGCGAGCGCATCGAAGCGCTGGCGGCGCGGCTCAATATCGATGCCGACACCATCCGCGACATCAACCGCATTCCCAAGGGCATGCGGCTAAAGGCCGGCTCKACGGTGGTGGTGCCGCGTTCCGGCGAGCATAACCAGGACATCAGCGCCACGCTGGCCGACAGCGCGATGATGGCCGTGGAGCCTGATGTGCMGGATGCGCGCCGCATCGTGGTGCGCGCCGGGCGGCGCGATACGGTGGCGTCGGTGGCGCACCGCTATGGCGTGTCGCAGGGCCAGGTGCAGTCCTGGAACAAGCTGTCCGGCACCAAGCTGGTGTCGGGGCAGAGCCTGGTGCTGATGGTGCCGGCGCGCARCCGCTTCGCCAGCGCACCGGCCGAACCGTCGACGGCGTCCGCGCTGGTGCCGGTACACGCCGAGCCGGCGCACGCCGCGGCCGGGGGCCATGGCGCGCGCCAGCGCGTCACGGTGGAAGCCGCGCCGCGCAAGGGCGCAGCCGCGGCGGCCAAGGCGCCCGCCAGGGCCTCGTCGTCCAGGGCRGCGCCCGCGGTGGCGTCGGCCAAGGCCAGCACCAAGGCGGCTGGCAAGGCCTCCGGCAAGGCGCGCGCGCACTGATCGCACGGCGCGGGTTTGTGCTGGATCAAGGGCGTGCCGCTGGCACGCCCTTTTTGTTTTTCGGCGCGGCGCGCGGTAAGTCTTGCGTAAGGCGGCGTGGCCAGACTGCAAGCGCCGCCGGTGGTGGCAAACTAATGGCAGGCAGCGCCTGGTGACCCGTCACCGGTATCCGGAGATGGCCAGCGGCTGCCGGCACAGAAATCAGACAACCCGCGACAAAGCGGAGGAGACAAGCCATGACGGCAACCCGTGCCCTGCACGCCCGGTCCTTGAGCGATCCCGCAGGTTTCTRGGCCGAGCAGGCCCGCCGCATCGAATGGGAAACGCCGTTCGATACGGTGCTGGACGACAGCCGCGCGCCATTMACCCGCTGGTTCGCCGGCGGGCGCACCAATCTCTGCCACAACGCCGTGGACCGCCACCTGGCGGAGCGGGCCGGCCAGCCGGCGCTGGTCTACGTGTCCACCGAGACCGGCGAGCACCGCAGCTACAGCTACGCGGAGCTGCACGACGAGGTCAACCGCATGGCGGCGATCCTGCAGCAGATGGGCGTGGCCCGCGGCGATCGCGTGCTGATCTACATGCCGATGATTCCCGAGGCGGCGTTCGCCATGCTGGCCTGCGTGCGCATCGGCGCCATCCATTCGGTGGTGTTCGGCGGCTTCGCTTCGGTCAGCCTGGCCGCGCGCATCGACGACGCGCAGCCGCGCGTGGTGATCAGCGCCGATGCCGGCTCGCGCGCGGGCAAGGTGGTGCCCTACAAGCCGCTGCTCGACGAGGCCCTGCAACTGGCCGCCTACAAGCCGGAACGCGTGCTGATGGTGGACCGCCGGCTCGCCCCGATGACGCTGGTCGCCGGCCGCGACGAAGACTACGCTGCCTGGCGCGAACGCGTGGGCGCGGCGCGGGTGCCGTGTACGTGGCTGGAATCGAGCGAGCCGTCCTACGTGCTCTACACCTCGGGCACCACCGGCAAGCCCAAGGGCGTGCAGCGCGATACCGGCGGCCACGCCGTGGCGCTGGCCACGTCGATGGAGTACATCTTCTGCGGCAAGCCTGGTGACACCATGTTCTCCAGTTCCGATATCGGCTGGGTGGTGGGGCACAGCTATATCGTCTACGGCCCGCTGCTGGCCGGCATGACCACGCTGCTGTACGAAGGCACGCCGGTGTACCCGGACGGCGGCATCCTCTGGCAGCTGGTGGAGCAGTACCGCGTGAACCTGATGTTCAGCGCGCCCACCGCGATCCGCGTGCTCAAGAAGCAGGATCCCGCCTGGCTCACGCGCTACGACCTGTCCGGCCTGCGCCTGCTGTTCCTGGCCGGCGAGCCGCTCGACGAGMCCACCGCGAGCTGGATCCAGCAGGGCATCGGCAAGCCGGTGGTGKACAACTACTGGMAGACCGAGACCGGCTGGCCGATCATCGCGATCCAGCGCGGCATCGATCCGCTGCCGGCCAAGCTGGGCTCGCCCGGCGTGCCGGTGTACGGCTACGACCTGAAGATCGTCGACGAAGCCACCGGCGCCGAGTGCCCGCGGGGCCAGAAGGGTGTGCTCGCCATCGACGGGCCGCTGCCGCCCGGATGCCTGAGCACCGTGTKGGGCGACGACGAGCGCTTCGTCCGGACTTACTGGAGCGGCGTGCCGGGCCGCCGCTGCTACTCCACGTTCGACTGGGGCGTGCAGGACGAGGATGGCTACATCTTCATCCTTGGCCGCACCGACGACGTGATCAACGTGGCTGGCCACCGGCTCGGCACACGCGAGATCGAAGAGAGTATTTCGTCACATCCGGCCGTGGCCGAAGTGGCGGTCGTGGGCGTGCAGGATGCGCTCAAGGGCCAGGTGGCGATGGCCTTCGTCATTGCGCGCGACGCGGGCCGCACCGCTACCCAGGCCGACCRCCTGGCGCTGGAAGGCGACGTGATGAAGACCGTGGACCGCCAGCTCGGCGCGGTGGCGCGACCGGCGCGGGTGTTCTTCGTCAACGCGCTGCCCAAGACCCGCTCGGGCAAGCTGCTGCGGCGCGYCATGCAGGCCGTGGCGSAGGGCCGCGACCCGGGCGACCTCACCACCATCGAGGACCCGACCGCGCTGGCCCAGTTGCGGGCGGCGATGCAGGGCTGAGGAGAAGAAGGGCGGCGGCCCCGGCTGGCGGGGCCGCCGCTGCGCCGCCGCAGAGATTGTGCTTGCCAGCCGCCGCCATGCGGACTAATATTTTAAGCATAAAATATTTAAGCATGATCTAGATGCGCAGCCGCGCATCGCATGCGCCGAAATATGCTGTCCGTGCCGCTGGCTTGCGCCGCGGCGGCACCGGCGCGCTGGAGACGAAAGATGCGAGTGTTGTGTATCGGCGGTGGCCCTTCGGGCCTGTACTTCGGCCTGCTGATGAAGCTGCAGGACCCCGCCAACGAGGTCTACGTGGTGGAGCGCAACCGCCCCTACGACACCTTCGGCTGGGGCGTGGTGTTCTCGGATGCCACCATGGACAACCTCAAGGTCGCCGACCCGGTCAGCGCGCGCCAGATCGACGAGGCCTTCAACCACTGGGACGATATCGACGTCCATATCGGCGGGCGCACCATCCGCTCCGGTGGCCACGGCTTCATCGGCATCGGCCGCAAGCGCTTGCTCAATATCCTGCAGGCGCGCTGCGAGGAACTCGGCGTGCACCTGGTGTTCGAGACCGACGTCGCGGATGACCAGGCACTTGCGCAGCAATACCAGGCAGACCTGGTGATCGCCTCCGACGGCATCAACAGCCGTGTGCGCGGGCGCTACGCCGACACCTTCMGGCCCGATATCGATACGCGCCGGTGCCGCTTTGTMTGGCTCGGCACGCACAAGCTGTTCGACGCCTTCACCTTTGCCTTCGAGAAGACCGAGCACGGCTGGTTCCAGGCCCATGCCTACCGCTTCGACGACCATACCTCCACCTTCATCGTGGAAGCGCCCGAGCCGGTGTGGCGCGCGGCAGGGATCGAGCAGATGAGCCAGGAAGAGGGCGTGGCGTATTGCGAGCGCCTGTTCGCGCGCTACCTGGACGGCAACCGCCTGATCAGCAACGCCACCCACCTGCGCGGCTCCGCCAGCTGGATCCGCTTCCCGCGCGTGATCTGCCATACCTGGGTGCACTGGAACACGCTTGCCGACGGCCGTCGCGTGCCGGTGGTCCTGATGGGGGATGCCGCGCACACGGCGCATTTCTCGATCGGCTCGGGCACCAAGCTGGCGCTGGAAGACGCCATCGAGCTGGCCAACAATATCCGCGATGCGGGCGCCGGCGGCGCCGACGTGCTGCCGCAGGCGCTGGAGCGCTACCAGGCCAGCCGCAGCGTGGAAGTGCTGAAGATCCAGAATGCCGCGCGCAACTCAACCGAATGGTTCGAGAACGTGGCGCGCTATGCCGGCATGGCGCCCGACCAGTTTGCCTATTCGCTGCTGACGCGCTCGCAGCGCATCTCGCACGAGAACCTGCGCGTGCGCGATGCGGGCTATGTGGACGATTTCGAGCGCTGGCTGGCAAGCCAGGCCGCGGCCGACGTGGCGGGGGCGCAGACGGCCGCGCCGCAAGCCGGCGCGCGCGCCGTGCCGCCGATGTTCACGCCGTTCCGCGTGCGCGACGTCACGCTGAAGAACCGCGTGGTGGTATCGCCGATGGCCATGTATTCCTGCGAGGACGGCGTACCCGGCGATTTCCACCTGACCCACCTGGGCGCGCGCGCGCTCGGCGGCGCCGGCATGGTGGTGGCGGAGATGACCTGTACCTCGCCGGACGCGCGCATCACCCCGGCTTGCCCGGGCTTGTGGAATGACACGCAGCGCGACGCGTGGCGCCGCATCGTGGACTTCGTGCACGCCAACAGCGATGCGCGCATTGCCATGCAGATCGGCCACGCGGGGCGCAAGGGCTCKACACAGCTCGGCTGGGAGCAGATGGACTACCCGCTGGACAACGGTAACTGGCCACTGCTGTCGGCCTCGGCGCTGCCCTATATGCCCGGCATCTCGCAGGTGCCGCGCGAAATGACGCGCGCCGACATGGACCGCGTGCGCGACGATTTCACGGCCGCCGCGCGGCGCGCCGCCGAGGCCGGCTTCGACTGGCTCGAGCTGCATTGCGCGCACGGCTACCTGTTGTMGAGCTTTATCTCGCCGCTGACCAACCTGCGTGGCGACGAATACGGCGGCTCGCTGGCCGCGCGCCTGCGCTATCCGCTCGAGGTCTTCGCGGCGGTGCGCGCGGCGTGGCCGCAGGAGCGGCCCATGTCGGTGCGCATCTCKGCGCATGACTGGGTCGAGGGCGGCATCACGCCCGACGATGCAATCKAGATMGCGCGCGCCTTCAAGGCCGCCGGCGCGGACATGATCGATTGCTCGTCGGGCCAGGTGAGCCCGGACCAGGCACCGGTGTATGGGCGCATGTACCAGACACCGTTCGCCGACCGCATCCGCAACGAGGCCGGCATCGCCACCATCGCCGTGGGCGCGATCTTCGAGGCCGACCACGTCGACAGCATCATCGCTGCCGGCCGCGCGGACCTGTGCGCGATCGCGCGTCCGCACCTGGCGGACCCGGCCTGGACCATCCACGAGGCCGCGCGGATCGGGCATCGCGAACTGGCCTGGCCGAAGCAATACCAGGCCGGCAAGCGCCAGCTCGAGACCAATCTGGAACGTGCGGCGCAGATGGCGCAGCAACAGGCAAGACAAGAGGCGCTGCATGCGCGCCAGGCGGAGGGTCTTTGAACATGGGTGCACAGCATTCCCTGCAGGGCCGGCACGCCCTGGTCACCGGCGGCGGTCGCGGMATCGGCGCCGCCATCGCGCGGCGCCTGCTGGCGCACGGCGCCAGCGTCACCCTGCTCGGTCGCKACGCGGCCACGCTGGCCGCCACCGCCGATGCGCTGGCCGATGCGGTGGTGCCGCCGGCCGTGCTCGGCACGGTCAGCGCGGATATCTCCAGCGCCGACAGCGTGTCGGCGGCGTTTGCCGCGGCCGCGCAGAGGGCGGGGCGCATCGACGTGCTCGTCAACAACGCCGGGCAGGCGCGCAGCGCGCCCTTCATGAAGACCGACCTGGCGCTGTGGCAAGGCATGCTCGAAGTCAACCTGACCGGCACCTTCCTGTGCACGCAGGCGGCGCTGCCCGGCATGCTGGAGAACGGCTGGGGCCGCATCGTCAACGTGGCCAGCACCGCCGGCCTGGCTGGCTATGGCTATGTCAGCGCCTATTGCGCGGCCAAGCACGGCGTGATCGGCATGACGCGGGCGCTGGCGCTCGAGACCGCCAGCAGCGGCGTKACCGTCAACGCGGTCTGCCCGGGCTACACCGAGACCGACATCGTGCGTGACGCGGTGGCCAATATCGTGCGCAAGACCGGCCGTAGCGAGGCGCAGGCCCGCGCCGATCTGGCCAAGGGCAATCCGCAGGGGCGCCTGGTGCAGCCCGAGGAAGTGGCGGATGCGGTGGCATGGCTGTGCCAGCCGTCGGCCAGCGCCATCACCGGACAGTCGATCCCGGTGGCCGGCGGCGAAGTCATGGCCGGCTGAGCCCCGCGCGGCGAGACGCAAGCACACAACGCAATCCAACGAATCCCTGCAAGCGAGAAACGAGATGAGCGAAATCGCACTGGACATGCGCCACCACAAGCGCAGCTTCGCCGGCTACCAGCCCAAACATTTCCTGTGGTCGGTCTCGGCCGACGGCAAGGTCGGCACCGTGACGCTGAACCGCCCGGAGCGCAAGAACCCGCTGACCTTCGATTCCTACGCCGAGCTGCGCGACCTGTTCCGCGGCCTGTGCTACGCCACCGACATCAAGTCCGTGGTGGTCACCGGCGCCGGCGGCAATTTCTGCTCGGGCGGCGATGTGCACGAGATCATCGGCCCGCTCACGCGCATGACCATGCCCGAGCTGCTGGAGTTCACGCGCATGACCGGCGACCTGATCAAGGCCATGCGCGCCTGTCCGCAGCCGATCGTCAGCGCCGTCGACGGCATTTGCGCCGGCGCCGGCGCGATGATGGCGCTGGCCTCCGACATGCGGCTGGGCACGGCGCAGGCCAAGACCGCCTTCCTGTTCGTGCGGGTGGGCCTGGCCGGCGCCGACATGGGCGCGTGTTCGCTGCTGCCGCGCGTGATCGGCCAGGGCCGCGCCAGCGAACTGCTCTACACCGGCCGCGCCATGAACGCCCAGGAGGGGCTGCAATGGGGCTTCTTCAACGTGCTGCATGCGCCGGAAACGCTGCTGGCCGACGCGCAGGCGCTGGCCGCGCAGATCGCCGCCGGCCCCACCTTCGCCCACGGCGTGACCAAGAAGCTGCTGCACCAGGAATGGAATATGGGCCTGGACGAAGCCATCGAGGCCGAGGCCGAGGCGCAGGCCATCTGCATGCAGACCAGGGACTTCCGCCGCGCCTACGATGCCTTCGTGGCCAAGACGCGCCCGGTGTTCGAAGGCGACTGAAACCACACGCAAAGCAGACCCCAAGAAAGAGGAAGGCCAACGCCATGTCCGACAAGAGTTATCTCGCCCTGCCGTTCTTCGATGACGCGCACCGCGAACTGGAGCAGCGCCTCGACGCCTGGGCCACGGCTTCGCTGGCCGTCGACMACAGCGATACCGATGCCGCCTGCCGCGCGCTGGTGCGCCAGCTCGGCGCGGCCGGCTGGCTGCGCTACTGCGTGCCGGCCGCCTACGGCGGCGCGCTCGACAAGCTCGATTCGCGCTCGCTGTGCCTGCTGCGCGAAACGCTCGCGCGCCACGATGGCCTGGCCGACTTCGCCTTCGCCATGCAGGGCCTGGGCAGCGGCGCCATTTCGCTGGCCGGCAGCGAGGCCGTGCGCGAGCGCTACCTGCCGCGCGTGGCGCGCGGCGAGGCGATCGCGGCCTTTGCGCTGTCCGAGCCGGATGCGGGATCGGACGTGGCGGCCATGCAGTGCCGCGCCGTGCGCGACGGCGACGACTACGTGCTCGACGGCGTCAAGACCTGGATCTCCAACGGCGGCATTGCCGATTTCTACTGCGTGTTCGCGCGCACCGGCGAGGCGCCCGGCGCGCGCGGCATCTCCGCCTTCGTGGTGGATGCCGGCACGCCMGGGCTGAGCATCGCCGAGCGCATCGACGTGATGGCGCCGCACCCGCTGGCCACGCTGCGCTTCGAGAACTGCCGCGTGCCCGCCGGCGCGCGCCTGGGCGAAGCGGGGCAGGGCTTCAAGGTGGCGATGATGACGCTGGATATCTTCCGCGCCTCGGTGGCCGCCGCGTCGCTCGGCTTCGGCCGCGCCGCACTGGACGAAGCGCTGGCGCGCGCCACCTCGCGCCCGATGTTCGGCGGCGTGCTGGCCGACCTGCAGCTCACGCAGGCCGCGCTCGGCGACATGGCCACCGCGATCGACTCGGCGGCGCTGCTGACCTACCGCGCGGCCTGGCTGCGCGACGTGGCCGGCGTGCGCACCACGCGCGAGGCGGCGATGGCCAAGATGGTTGCCACCGAGAACGCGCAGCAGGTGATCGACCGCGCCGTGCAGATGTTCGGCGGGCTCGGCGTCAAGGTCGGCACGCGCGTGGAGAGCCTGTACCGCGAGATCCGCTCGCTGCGCATCTACGAAGGCGCCACCGAAGTGCAGAAGCTGATCATCGCGCGCGAGACGCTGGCGCAGCATCGCGGCTAGCCCGGCGGCGCCGGCGCAGCAGGACCACCACCCTTACCAGCATCACCAGAATGAAGGAAGCGGAGACAATCATGGCGAGCACTGCCCACCTCGATACCTTTGCACGCGACCGGCTGCCGCCCCCGGCGCAGTGGCCGGAACTGCTGTTCAACGAGGACACGCAATACCCCGGGCGCATGAACTGCGCGCTGGAACTGGTCGAGCGCCACGTGCGCGAAGGGCGCGGGGAGCGCGTGGCCATCCGTTACGAACASGACGGCGCGCAGCGCGCCGTCACCTATGCGGATCTGGCCGCGCTGTCGAACCGCATCGCCMACGTGCTCACCGGCGACATGAAGCTGGTGCCGGGCAACCGCGTGCTGCTGCGCGGGCCCAACAACCTGATGATGGCGGCATGCTGGCTGGCGGTGGTCAAGGCCGGCCTGATCGCCGTGCCGACCATGCCGCTGCTGCGTGCCAAGGAACTCAAGCAGGTGATCGACCGCGCCCAGGTCAGCGCGGCGCTGTGCGACGAACGGCTGCGCGAAGAGCTCGATGCCAACCTGGTCGCCGGAACCGAGCAGCATTGCCCGAGCCTGGCGCAGGTGCTGTATTTCAACGGCAGCGGCGCGGGCTCGGTGGAAGCGGCCATGGCCGGCAAGCCGGATGCGTACGCGGCCTGCGACACCGCGGCCGACGACATCTGCCTGATCGCCTTCACCAGCGGCACCACGGGCCAGCCCAAGGGCACGGTGCACTTTCACCGCGATGTGATCGCCATGTGCGACCTGTTTCCGCGCCACGTGCTCAAGCCCGGCCCCGACGACATTTTCTGCGGCACGCCGCCGCTGGCCTTTACCTTCGGCCTGGGAGGCATGCTGTGCTTCCCGCTGCGGGTKGGGGCGTCCACGGCGCTGGMCGAGCGCCTCGCGCCGGACAGCCTGCTGGCACTGATCCAGGCATGGCGTGCCACCATCGTCTTCACCGCGCCGACCTTCTACCGGCAGATGGCGGCGCTGGCGCCGGGCTACGATATTTCCAGCCTGAAGAAGAGCGTGTCGGCCGGCGAGGCGCTGCCCGACGCCACGCGCCAGAGCTGGAAGGCGGCCACCGGGATCGAGATGACCGACGGCATCGGCGGCACGGAGATGATGCATATCTTCATCTCCAGCGCCGGCGCGGATGTGCGGCCGGGCTCGATCGGCAAGGTGGTCCCGGGCTATATCGCCTGCATCGTCGACGATGCGATGCAGGCGGTGCCGCCCGGCACCGTCGGCAAGCTGGCGGTGCGCGGACCCACCGGCTGCCGCTACCTGGACGACCCGCGCCAGTCTGCCTATGTGAGGGACGGCTGGAACCTGCCGGGCGACACCTTCATGGCCKACGCCGATGGCTATTACTACTACCAGGCGCGCTCCGACGACATGATCGTCTCGGCAGGCTATAACATTGCCGGCCCCGAAGTGGAGAGCGCGCTGATGCGGCACGAGGCGGTGGCCGAGTGCGGCGTGGTGGGCATGGCCGATGCCGAGCGCGGCCAGGTGGTCGCGGCCTATGTGGTGCTGCGCCCCGGCGTGCCTGCCAGCGAGGCGACCAGCGCCGCGCTGCAGGCCTACGTCAAGGCCGAGATCGCGCCTTACAAGTATCCGCGGCGCGTGATCTTCGTGGATGCGCTGCCGCGCACCGAGACCGGCAAGCTGCAGCGCTTCCGCCTGCGCCAGATGGCGGAGCAGCAAKGAGCGGGCGGCGGGAGGCAGCCGTGAGCGAGGTMTTCGCCAGCCTGCGCCGCGTGCGCTTCAAGGACTGCGATGCCGCGGGCATCGTGTTCTTCCCGCGCTACTTCGAGATGCTCAACGACCTGGTMGAGGACTGGTTCCGCGAGGCGCTGGGCTGGCCCTTCGGCGAGATGCACGGCGCCGGGCAGGCGGGGGTGCCCACGGCCGCGCTGTCGTGCCGGTTCGTGGCGCCGAGCCGGCTCGACGAAGTGCTGCGCCGGGAATTGCGCGTGACGCATCTGGGGCGCAGCAGCTTCTCCCTGCTGGTGCGCTTTTGCGGGCCCGATGGCGATACGCGGCTGGAAGTGGCGCAGCGGCTGGTCTGCGTCGATGCCGGCGAACTGGTGCCGCGCGCGCTGCCACCGGCGGTGCGCGCGCAGATGGAGCGCTTTGTGCTGCCCCCGGGCGAGGCCGGCAGCATGCAGGCCGGCATGCCCCACGACGCAGCCGGAAGCTGATGGCTGCGCCCCGCCGGGGCCGCCGTCAGGGAAATCAAAAACACAAGCAACGGGATGACCGATCATGAAGATTCTGCAACCACCAGACTGGGCGCCGCCGCGCGGCTACGCCAATGGCGTGATGACCGAAATGCAGGTGGGCAGCCGCCTGCTCTTCGTCGGCGGCCAGATCGGCTGGAACGGCAAGTGCGAGTTCGAGACCGACGATTTCGCGGAGCAGGTGGGGCAAGCCCTGCGCAACGTGGTGGCGGTGCTGGCCGAGGGCGKGGCGCGCCCCGATCACATCGTGCGCATGACCTGGTATGTGAAGGACAAGGAAGCCTACGTGAGTGCCTATCGCGCCATCGGCGAGCATTATCGCGCCACCATCGGACGTCATTTCCCGGCCATGACGGCGGTGGAAGTGGCCGACCTGGTGGAGTCCCGCGCCAAGGTGGAAATAGAGGTCACGGCGGTAGTGCCTCCAGCCGCGTAAGGCCACCAGCGCGGCTCCCGGGGCGGCGGGGCAAGGCGGGCGAAAGCTCCCGATGCGCCCGCAAGTCCTTGATAACTTGAGAAAATGGGTGCGGCGGGGTATAATCCGAAAGTTTCGCTTTCAGAACCCCATCACCCTAGCGCCTACCGAATTCCACCTTCCGCCGCCCCCATTTCGCCCTGGCTCCGCCGCATGATTCTGTGTGGCGTTTCGAGCGCCTGGCGAACGGTCCGGGTGGCAGGCATCGCGCCCAGCGCCATGCCTGCCACCACGCCGGACAACGGGGCACGAGGCGTTGAGCTGGTCGGTCACGGGGTGAATCCAGCAGGAGCCTACCCGTGTTACCGTCTTTTCCGTCCGCCATTCTCGCGCTTGCAGACGGCACGGTCTTTMGTGGCTATTCCATCGGCGCTTCCGGTCATACCATTGGCGAAGTGGTGTTCAACACCGCCATCACMGGTTACCAGGAAATCCTTACCGACCCGAGCTATTCGCGGCAAATCGTCACGCTGACGTATCCGCATATCGGCAATTACGGCGTCAATACCGAGGATGTCGAAGCAACGAAAGTCCATGCCGCCGGCCTGATCATCAAGGATCTGCCGATTCTGGCCTCCAGCTTCCGCAAGGAGCACACGCTCGCGCACTACCTGAAGCAGGAAAAGGTCGTCGCGATCGCCGGCATCGATACCCGCAAGCTGACCCGCATCCTGCGCGAGAAGGGCGCGCAGAACGGCTGCATCCTGGCCGGCGAGGACAATGTGCAGAAAGCCATCGACCTGGCCCGCTCGTTCCCCGGCCTGGCCGGCATGGACCTGGCCAAGGTGGTGTCGGTCAAGGAGCCGTTCGAGTGGACCCAGTCCGAGTGGAAGCTCGGCGAAGGCTACGGCAAGCAGGACAAGCCGCAGTTCCACGTGGTCGCCTATGACTACGGCGTCAAGTTCAATATCCTGCGCATGCTGGCCCAGCGCGGCTGCAAGGTGACCGTGCTGCCGGCGCAGGCCAGCGCCRCGGACGCCCTCGCGCTCAATMCGGACGGCATCTTCCTGTCCAACGGCCCCGGCGACCCGGAACCGTGCGACTACGCCGTCGCCGCCACGCGCGAGTTCATCGCGCGCGGCATCCCCACCTTCGGCATCTGCCTGGGCCACCAGATCATGGCCCTGGCCGTGGGCGCGAAGACGCTCAAGATGAAGTTCGGCCACCACGGCGCCAACCACCCGGTCAAGGACCTGGACGACGGCCGCGTGGTGATCACTTCGCAGAACCACGGCTTTGCCGTGGACGCCGCCACGCTGCCGGCCAACGTGCGCACCACGCACGTGTCGCTGTTCGACGGTTCGCTGCAGGGCTTCGCGCTGACCGACAAGCCGGCTTTCTGCTTCCAGGGCCACCCGGAAGCCTCGCCCGGTCCGAACGACGTGGCTTACCTGTTCGACCGCTTCACCAAGATGATGGCGGACGCACGCAAGTAAGCGCACCGCGCCCCGAAGAAGAAACGAAGACAGTCAGGACGATCCCATGAACGCCTTCATGCACGCAACGCTCKGCATCACCGATTTCTGGACCTTTGTGCTCGGCACGATCTTCATCGTGCTGCTGCCGGGGCCGAATTCGATGTACGTGCTGTCGATCGCCGCCCAGCGCGGCGTGCGCGAAGGCTACAAGGGCGCCTGTGGCGTATTCCTGGGCGATGCCATCCTGATGGTGCTGTCGGCGGCGGGCGTGGCCTCGCTGCTGAAGGCCAGCCCGGCCTTGTTCTACGCGGTGAAGTATGTCGGCGCGGCCTACCTGGGCTGGATCGGCTTCCAGATGCTGCGCGGCGCGCTGCGCAGCTGGTCGGCGCGCGGTAGCGTGGCAGGGGTGCCCGCAGCCGCGCCGGCCGACCGTGTCGCCAGCCCGTTCCGCAAGGCCTTGGTGGTGAGCCTGCTCAACCCCAAGGCCATCCTGTTCTTCATCTCCTTCTTCATCCAGTTCGTCGATCCGCAGTTCGGCCAGCCGGCGCTGTCGTTCGCCGTGCTGGGGCTGGTTTGCCAGGTGTTCAGCTTCGCCTACCTCACCGCGCTCATCCTTGCGGGCGCCAGGCTGGCCGAGATGTTCCGCCGGCGCCGGCGCTTGTCGGCCGGCATGGCCAGCGGCGTGGGCGCCATGTTCATCGGCTTCGGCGCCAAGCTGGCGACAGCCACCCTGAACTGATTCGAATCCTGATATCCGGTGCGGTGCGCGCGAATGCGCGGGCCGGCCAACAAAGAGAGCGTGCAATGCCAAAGCGCACAGACATTAAGAGCATCCTGATCATCGGCGCCGGCCCCATCATCATCGGGCAGGCGTGCGAGTTCGACTATTCCGGCGCCCAGGCCTGCAAGGCGCTGCGCGAGGAAGGCTTCAAGGTCATCCTGGTCAACTCCAATCCGGCCACGATCATGACCGACCCGAATACGGCCGACGTGACCTACATCGAGCCGATTACCTGGGAAGTGGTCGAGCGCATCATCGAGAAAGAACGCCCGGACGCCATCCTGCCGACCATGGGCGGCCAGACCGCGCTGAACTGCGCGCTGGACCTGCATCGCCACGGCGTGCTGGACAAGTACAAGGTGGAACTGATCGGCGCGTCGCCCGAAGCCATCGACAAGGCCGAGGACCGCCAGAAGTTCAAGGAAGCGATGACCAAGATCGGGCTGGGCTCGGCCAAGTCCGGCATCGCCCACTCGATGGAAGAAGCGCTGGCGGTGCAGTCGCAGATTGCCAAGGAAACCGACACCGGCGGCTACCCGATCGTGATCCGCCCGTCGTTCACGCTGGGCGGCTCCGGCGGCGGCATCGCCTACAACCGCGAAGAGTTCGAGGAAATCTGCAAGCGCGGCCTGGATCTCTCGCCGACCCGCGAGCTGCTGATCGAAGAATCGCTGCTGGGCTGGAAAGAGTATGAGATGGAAGTGGTCCGCGACAAGGCGGACAACTGCATCATCATCTGCTCGATCGAGAACCTGGACCCGATGGGCATCCACACCGGCGACTCGATCACCGTGGCCCCGGCGCAGACCCTGACCGACAAGGAATACCAGATCCTGCGCAACGCCTCGCTGGCCGTGCTGCGCGAGATCGGCGTGGACACCGGCGGCTCCAACGTGCAGTTCTCGATCAACCCGGCCGACGGCCGCATGATCGTGATCGAGATGAACCCGCGCGTGTCGCGTTCGTCGGCGCTGGCCTCCAAGGCCACCGGCTTCCCGATCGCCAAGGTCGCCGCCAAGCTGGCGGTGGGCTACACGCTGGACGAGCTGAAGAACGAGATCACCGGCGGCCAGACCCCGGCGTCGTTCGAGCCGTCGATCGACTACGTGGTCACCAAGGTGCCGCGTTTCGCCTTCGAGAAATTCCCTCAGGCCGACAGCCACCTCACCACGCAGATGAAGTCGGTGGGCGAGGTGATGGCCATGGGCCGCACCTTCCAGGAATCGTTCCAGAAGGCGCTGCGCKGCCTGGAAGTGGGCGTGGACGGCCTGGACGACAAGTCCACCGACCGCGACGAGATCGTCGAGGAAATCGGCGAGGCCGGCCCGGACCGCATCTGGTACGTGGGCGACGCCTTCCGCATCGGCATGTCGCTGGAAGAAGTGCACGCCGAGACCTCCATCGACCCGTGGTTCCTGGCCCAGATCGAAGACATCGTCAGGACCGAGACCCTGGTCAAGGCGCGCAAGCTCGATAGCCTGTCGGCGGTCGAGTTGCGCCACCTGAAGCAGAAGGGCTTCTCCGATCGCCGCCTGGCCAAGCTGCTCGGCGCCAAGCCGGCCGAAGTGCGCGCCGCGCGCCACGCCGCCGGCGTGCGCCCGGTCTACAAGCGCGTGGATACCTGCGCGGCCGAGTTCGCCACCAACACCGCATACATGTACGGCACCTACGAGGCCGAGCATGGCGAGTGCGAGGCGCAGCCGACCAACAACAAGAAGATCATGGTGCTGGGTGGCGGCCCGAACCGGATCGGCCAGGGCATCGAGTTCGACTACTGCTGCGTGCACGCCGCGCTGGCGCTGCGCGAAGACGGGTACGAGACCATCATGGTCAACTGCAACCCGGAAACCGTGTCGACCGACTACGACACCTCGGACMGCCTGTACTTCGAGCCGCTGACGCTGGAAGACGTGCTGGAAGTCGTCGACAAGGAAAAGCCGGTCGGCGTGATCGTGCAGTACGGCGGCCAGACCCCGCTGAAGCTGGCGCTGGACCTGGAAGCCAACGGCGTGCCCATCATCGGCACCAGYCCCGACATGATCGACGCGGCCGAAGACCGCGAGCGCTTCCAGAAGCTGCTGCAGGCACTCGGCCTGCGCCAGCCGCCCAACCGCACCGCGCGTGCCGAGGACGAAGCGCTGCGCCTGGCCGAGGAAATCGGCTACCCGCTGGTGGTGCGCCCGTCCTACGTGCTGGGCGGCCGCGCCATGGAAATCGTGCATGAGCCGCGCGACCTCGAGCGCTACATGCGCGAGGCCGTCAAGGTCTCGCACGACTCCCCGGTGCTGCTGGACCGCTTCCTCAACGACGCCATCGAGTGCGACGTCGACGCCCTGAGCGACGGCCAGCGCGTGTTCATCGGCGGCGTGATGGARCACATCGAGCAGGCYGGCGTGCACTCGGGCGATTCGGCCTGCTCGCTGCCGCCGTACTCGCTGGCCCAGGCCACCGTGGACGAGCTCAAGCGCCAGACCGCCGCGATGGCGAAGGCCCTCAACGTGATCGGCCTGATGAACGTGCAGTTCGCCATCCAGCAGACCAACGGCGAAGACGTGGTCTACGTGCTGGAAGTGAATCCGCGTGCCTCGCGCACGGTGCCGTACGTGTCCAAGGCCACCGGCCTGTCGCTGGCGAAGATCGCCGCGCGCTGCATGGCCGGCCAGTCGCTGGACTCGCAGGGTATCCATGATGAAGTGGTGCCGCCGTACTTCAGCGTCAAGGAAGCGGTGTTCCCGTTCAACAAGTTCCCCGGCGTGGACCCGGTGCTCGGACCCGAGATGCGTTCCACCGGCKAAGTGATGGGCGTGGGCAAGACCTTCGGCGAGGCGCTCTTCAAGAGCCAGCTCGCCGCCGGTTCGCGCCTGCCGGAGAAGGGCACCGTGCTGCTGACCGTGAAGGACAGCGACAAGCCGCACGCCGTGAGCGTGGCGCGCATGCTGCACGACATGGGCTACCCCCTGGTGGCCACGCGCGGCACCGCCTCGGCGATCGAAGCGGCCGGCATTCCGGTGCGCGTGGTCAACAAGGTGAAGGACGGTCGTCCGCACATCGTCGACATGATCAAGAACGGCGAACTGGCGCTGGTGTTCACCACCGTGGACGAAACCCGCACCGCCATCGCCGACTCGCGCTCGATCCGTATCTCGGCCCTGGCCAACCGGGTGCCGTACTACACCACCATGGCCGGCGCGCGCGCCGCGGTGGAGGGTCTCAAGCACATGCAGCGCCTGGAGGTCTATGACCTGCAAGGCCTGCACGCCTCGCTGGCCTGATCGTCGGGCCTTCCGGCCCTTCCGGTTGCCCGGCTGCCTGGCCGCCCGCAGTTGCTGCGGGCGGCCGTCTTGGCCTAAACTACGGCAATCTGGTCGGTCAGACCGACGAACCACTCTGAGAACAACCTGAAAAGCCGCGGTTGAGCGGAAGTGCCCGGGCATATGGCCGGGGCATGGTTCCCGCTCCGCTGCGGCTCATTTTTTTGCAGAACGAAAGACATGAGCACGATTCCGATTACCAAGCGTGGCGCTGAATTGCTGAAAGAGGAGCTGCAGCGCCTGAAGGCGGTCGAGCGTCCCGCCGTGATCAACGCCATTTCCGAAGCGCGTGCGCAAGGCGACCTCTCGGAGAACGCGGAATACGACGCCGCCAAGGAAAAGCAGGCCTTTATCGAAGGCCGCATCCTGGAAGTGGAGTCCAAGCTGTCGGCTGCCCAGGTCATCGACCCGACCCAGCTCGACACCGACGGCCGCATCGTGTTCGGCGCCACTGTGGACCTCGAAGACCTGGAGTCCGGCAAGCCGGTGAGCTACCAGATCGTCGGCGACGACGAGGCCGACCTCGACAGTGGCAAGATCTCGGTCAGCTCGCCCATCGCGCGCGCCCTGATCGGCAAGTTCGAAGGCGACGTGGCGATCGTGCTGGCCCCTGGCGGCGAGCGCGAGTACGAAGTCATCACGGTTCGCTATATCTGAACGACTGAACGAGGCTTCGTGTTCTCTTCCTCCTATTCCAGCCTGCCGCCGCTGCCGCACCGGATTTTCCTCCTGCTCACCGTGGTGTGGGCCGGCAGCCTGTGGACCGTGGGCTACATGGTGGCCCCGACGCTGTTTTCGGTGCTGCCCAGCCGCGAAACCGCCGGCCTGATCGCCGGCCAGCTGTTCAGGACCGAGGCCATTCTGGGTGTGGTGGTGGGGGTGCTGCAGCTGGCGCTGTGCAACCTGATGATCCGCCGCGGCGCGGGCCGCTACCGTGGCCTGCGCTGGCTGGTGCTGGGCATGCTGCTATGCGTGCTCGCCGGCTATTTCGGCATCCAGCCTTTCATGGAAAACCTGAAGGACAAGGCATCCGCGCTCGGCGTGGGTGTGTCGGAATCGCCGTACAAAGGCCAGTTCGGCATGCTGCATGGCGTGTCGAGCGTGATCTACCTGGTGCAGAGCCTGCTTGCGCTGGTCATGGTGTGGCGCGCGGCCGCGCCGCGCTCCGCGGGCGAATAAGCCCGGGCATGGCCGGGGCCGGGCCAAGACCTGGCCAGGCTGGAGGAAACGGGGTGCGGGCAGGGGGTGCGGGCGGAATGTTCAGGTCCGCGGCCTKGGTCCGCGGCGGGCAGCAATGCCCCGCCGCTGCCGGACCGGCGCGCGGGCGCGCCGGGCGGGTGCTCAGTCGAGCGCCTTCTTCTTCTGGCTGGTCGRGCGCACGCGAGCGCGCTTGACGTTGCCGCCGGCGGTCACGCGTTCATTGCCCAGCACCGTCACTTGCGAGCGCTTGGGGCGGCGATTGGGTGCGGCGCTAGGCTTCCTGACGGTCACGGTGCGCGGCGCGGCGCCTCCGCGGGGTGCCAGCCGGCCAAGTTCCTGCGGGCGGTTTTCCTTGAGGGTGGCCGKGCCGGGGCGCCATACCACCAGCAGCTTGCCGATGTGCTGGATCGGGGCCGCGTCGAGATCCTCGCAAATGGCTTCGTAGATGGCGAGGCGGTTCTCGCGGTCGTCGCCGAACACGCGGATCTTGATCAGGTCGTGCGAGGCCAGGCTGCGGTCGATTTCCGCCAGGACGGCACGCGTCAGGCCGTCCGCACCGATCATCACGACCGGATTGAGGCCATGGGCGCGGGAGCGGAGTTCGGAGCGCTGGGCTGGAATGAGTTGAAGAGCGGGCATAAGTAAAGCGCAGGCGAGGGCGCAAATTGGCGCAAACGGGCGCGCAGCCAGGTGCGCAAAGCAGGGCACCGAAGTGCCGAAAAAGCGAATCGGCGCGTATTATCCGTCAAACTGGCGCGGTCGGGCTGCAAAATCATCAAAACGAGTGAAAAACGCCTGTCGGGCACCGGGTTGACCGGCCGCTGGCAAGCTTTTCCGATCAGGCGTCATGCGCTACAGGCGCTTTACGCAAGTCTCAGGCAAGTTTCAGGCAAATGGCCAAGAACAAATTCAACCAGTCGTGGCYGCACGACCATATCAACGATCCCTACGTGAAGATGGCGCAGCGCGAGGGCTACCGTGCCCGCGCAGCGTACAAGCTCAAGGAGATCGACGAGCAGGACAAGCTGATCCGGCCCGGCCAGGTCATCGTCGACCTCGGCGCCGCGCCGGGCAGCTGGAGCCAGTACGCGCGCAACAAGCTGGCGGCCTCGCCGCGCGTCAAGGACGGCGGCATCGACGGCGCCGTGGTGGCAATCGATATCCTGCCGATGGAGGCGGTCGCCGACGTCACTTTCATCCAGGGCGACTTCCGCGAAGAGCCGGTCTTCCGACAATTGGAAGAAATCGTGCTGGCAGCCTCCGGCGGGGCGAAAATCGACCTTGTTTTGTCCGATATGGCCCCCAATCTGTCGGGTGTGGCCTTCGCGGATGCCGCGCGCATCGAGTACCTGTGCGAGCTCGCGCTGGAATTTGCCCAGGCCCATTTGAAGCCCGAAGGCTCATTGCTGGTAAAGTGTTTCCATGGCAGCGGGTATAGCCAGATCGTGGAGAAGTTCAAGCGCCAGTTCAAGGTGGTCGCCAAACGCAAGCCCAAGGCGTCGCGCGACAAGTCTTCCGAGACCTTCATACTTGGGCGTTACCTCAAGTCGGCGGAATGAGGCGGGAAGGTGGGGCGGGCCCGTAAAGCGGGCCTATCGCTTCGATGAGTTTGCTTTTTCCCCCGACACCGGGCGCTGCATTACAATGCAGCTATCCCGTTGGCAAGGCGTTCGTAAAGGAGTTTGGCCTTGAATAACAACCTGTTTCAAAAGGCGGCAATCTGGCTCGTGATCGCGCTGGTGTTGTTTACCGTCTTCAAGCAGTTCGACAAGCCCCGCGCGCAGGAAGGCGTCACCTATTCGCAGTTCATGGATGATGCCAAGAACGGCAAGGTGGGCCGCGTCGACGTGCAAGGCCGTAATCTGGTGGTCACGCCCAAGGAAGGGCAGAAGTACACCATCATCTCGCCGGGCGACATCTGGATGGTCGGCGACCTGATGAAGTACGGTGTCCAGGTGACCGGCAAGGCCGACGACGAACCCAACGTGCTGGTGCAGGCCCTGTACTACCTCGGGCCGACCCTGCTGATCATCGTGTTCTGGTTCTACATGATGCGGCAGATGCAGGGCGGCGGCAAAGGCGGCGCCTTCTCCTTCGGCAAATCGCGTGCGCGCCTGATCGACGAAAACCAGAACGCGGTCACTTTCCAGGACGTCGCCGGCTGCGACGAATCCAAGGAAGAAGTGGTCGAGCTGGTGGACTTCCTCAAGGATCCCCAGAAATTCCAGAAGCTGGGCGGGCGCATCCCGCGCGGCGTGCTGCTGGTCGGCCCTCCGGGCACCGGCAAGACGCTGCTGGCGCGCGCCATCGCCGGCGAGGCCAAGGTGCCGTTCTTCAGCATCTCCGGTTCGGACTTCGTTGAAATGTTCGTCGGCGTGGGCGCGGCCCGCGTGCGCGACATGTTCGAGAACGCCAAGAAGCAGGCACCCTGCATCGTGTTCATCGATGAAATCGACGCGGTCGGCCGTCATCGCGGCGCCGGCATGGGCGGCGGCAACGACGAGCGCGAGCAGACTCTCAACCAGATGCTGGTCGAGATGGACGGCTTCGAGGCCAACTCCGGCGTGATCGTGATCGCCGCGACCAACCGTTCCGACGTGCTGGACAAGGCGCTGCTGCGTCCGGGCCGTTTCGACCGCCAGGTCTACGTTGGCCTGCCGGACATCCGCGGCCGCGAGCAGATCCTCAAGGTCCATATGCGCAAGGTGCCGATCGGCAACGACGTCGACGCGTCGGTGATCGCGCGCGGCACGCCGGGCTTCTCGGGCGCCGACCTGGCCAACCTGGTCAACGAGGCCGCGCTGTTTGCCGCACGCCGCAGCAAGCGCGTGGTCGACATGCAGGACTTCGAGGACGCCAAGGACAAGATCTACATGGGTCCGGAGCGCAAGTCCACGGTCATGCGCGAGGAAGAACGTCGCGCGACGGCGTACCACGAGTCTGGCCATGCGGTGGTGGCGAAGCTGCTGCCCAAGGCGGATCCGGTGCACAAGGTCACCATCATGCCGCGCGGCTGGGCGCTGGGCGTGACCTGGCAGCTGCCGGAGCATGACAAGTACTCGAAGTACAAGGACAACATGCTCGACGAGATCGCCATCCTGTTTGGCGGCCGCGCGGCGGAAGAGGTTTTCCTCAACGCCATGAGCACCGGTGCTTCCAACGACTTCGAGCGCGCCACCAAGACCGCGCGCGACATGGTCACCCGCTTCGGCATGAGCGATACGCTGGGCRCGATGGTCTACGTGGATACSGAGCAGGACGGCATGTTCGGCAAGATGTCCTCGAAGACCGTGTCGGAAGCCACGCAGCAGAAGGTCGATTCGGAGATCCGCCGCATCGTCGATGACCAGTACGCGCTGGCCAAGCGCCTGCTCGAAGAGAACCGCGACAAGGTCGAAGCCATGACGACCGCGCTGATGGAGTGGGAAACCATCGACGCCGACCAGGTCAACGACATCATGGCGGGCAAGCCGCCGCGCCCGCCGCGCGGTGCGTCCGGCCAGAACGGTGGTGGTAACACCCCGTCGGGCGGTTCGCCGGTGGCTCCTGCCACCACGCCTGCCACGGCCTGAACGGCCGGCTCGCCAGCAACGGGCGCGGTCTTTTGCCCTGCTGCCTACCGAGCCTGAAGCCGGCGCCCTGTGCGCCGGCTTTTTCATTGCTGCGGCGATGCCGCGGCTGGTCCCGCTTCCCTGGTGTTTCCTGGTTTTCCTATCTTGTCGTCGATCTCCGCTGATTCGTATTTCCAGTGCGGGCGCTACCGCTTCGCGCTCGACCGTCGCCCGCTGGTAATGGGCATCCTCAACGTCACGCCCGACTCGTTCTCCGATGGCGGCCAGCATGCCGGGCGCGACGCGGCGCTGCGCCATGCCGAGCGCATGATCGCCGAGGGCGTGGACATCATCGATATCGGCGGCGAATCAAGCCGGCCCGGCTCGGCTGCATTGCCGCTGGACCAGGAGCTCGAGCGCGTGCTGCCGATGGTGGAGGCGCTGCGCGATTGCGGCCGGCCTTTGTCGATCGACACCTACAAGCCTGAAGTCATGCGTGCCGCGCTGGCCGCGGGCGCGGACCTGATCAACGATATCTGGGGCTTTCGCATGCCGGGCGCGCTCGAGGCCGTCAGCGAAGCGGCGGCCGGGCAGGCCGGGCTGTGTGTCATGCATATGCAACGCGACCCGCAGACCATGCAGGAACAGCCCCGCTACGACGACGTGGTCCGCGAGGTGACGGATTTCCTGGGCGAGCGGGTGGGCGCGCTGCGCGCCGCCGGCGTCGACGACGCCCGTATCACCCTCGATCCGGGCTTTGGCTTCGGCAAGACGCCGGATCATAATCTGCAGTTGCTGGGCCGGCTGCGGCAAGTGGCGGTAGAGGGGCTGCCGTTGCTGGTAGGCTTGTCGCGCAAGTCGACGCTGGGCGCCATCCTGGGCGGCCGGCCGCCGCAGCAGCGTGTCGCCGCCAGCCTGGCCGCGGCGGTCTGTGCGGTGGAGCGCGGTGCATATATCGTGCGCGTGCACGATGTGKAGCAAACCGTCGACGCCCTCAAGACATGGTGGGCGATCCGGCATGAATCGCTTTGCGCGGATGCCAGCTAGTACAAGTCGGCATCGCAAGACAGAACAACGGGAGAAAGAGCTTATGACACGCAAGTATTTCGGCACGGACGGCGTGCGCGGCAGGGTCGGCGAGGCGCCCATCACGCCCGATTTCGTGATGCGCCTGGGCTATGCGGCCGGCATGGTGCTGGCCCACGGGGCCCGGCAGCAGGAGCAGAGCCGTCCGACCGTCCTGATCGGCAAGGACACGCGCATTTCCGGCTATATGCTGGAAGCGGCGCTGGAAGCCGGCTTTACCTCGGCCGGGGTCAACGTGCTGCTGACCGGCCCGCTGCCCACGCCTGGCGTGGCCTATCTGACGCGCGCGCTGCGCCTGTCGGCCGGCGTGGTGATCTCGGCCAGCCACAATCCCTACTACGACAACGGCATCAAGTTCTTCTCCGCCGATGGCGACAAGCTGCCCGATGCGGTGGAGCAGGCCATCGAGGATGCGCTGGAAGAGCCGATGGTGTGCGTGCGCTCCGACGACCTCGGCCGCGCCCGCCGCATCGAGGATGCCGCCGGCCGCTATATCGAGTTCTGCAAGAGCACGTTCCCCTACGAGCAGGACCTGCACAAGCTCAAGCTGGTGGTGGATTGTGCCCATGGCGCCGCCTACCACATCGCGCCGCACGTCTTCCATGAACTGGGCGCGGACGTGGTCTCGATCGGCAACCAGCCCGACGGGCGCAACATCAATGCCGGCTACGGCGCTACCGCCCCCCAGAAGCTGATCGAGGCGGTCAAGGCCAACGGCGCGGATCTTGGCCTGGCCTTCGACGGCGATGCCGACCGCCTGCAGGTGGTGGACCGCGACGGCCGACTGTTCAACGGGGACGAACTGCTCTATCTGATGGTGCAGGACCGCCTGCGAGCCGGCCAGAAGGTGGAAGGCGCGGTCGGCACGCTCATGACCAATATGGCGGTCGAACTGGCCCTCAAGCGCCAGGGGGTGGAGTTCGTGCGGGCCAAGGTGGGCGACCGCTACGTGCTGGAAGAGCTGAACAAGCGCAAGTGGGTGCTGGGCGGCGAAGGCTCCGGCCACCTGCTGTGCCTGGACCGGCACACCACCGGCGACGGCATCGTCTCCGCCCTGCAGGTGCTCGCAGCGCTGCGCCGCAGCGGCAAGACCCTGGCGCAGTTGCTGGAGGGCGTTTCGCTGTTCCCGCAGACGCTGATCAATGTGCGCGTGGAGAAGGGCTTCGACTGGCAGTCCCACGCCGGCCTGAGCGCCGCGMGCGCCGCCATCGAGCCCCAGCTCGAGGGCAAGGGCCGCGTGCTGATCCGTGCTTCGGGAACCGAGCCGGTGGTGCGCGTGATGGTCGAGGCCGAGCAGGTCGAGACCGCGGAGCGGGCAGCGCAGACGCTTGCGGATTCGCTGCGCGCCTGACGGCGAGGGCAGCCAGCGCTGCGGAACTGCCGGGCGTTTGCCGGAGCAGGCAGGGCGTTAGCTGAATCGGGTGATTGGTGACGAGGCCGGGTGAGAACCCGGCCTTTGTTGTTTCCGGGGTCGCAATTAACGGCCGGGAAGGCGCGCCGATGCTGCCCGGCACCCAGGTTCCTCCGCCGGCAAGATTGCGCACTTCTTGTKATTCGTGATGCTCTCCTGGGCKGCGTTCGTCGTCCTCCCCGCGCCATCGCCAGGAGACTTGCGGCCGACTTGCAAGAAGATTTCGTGATGTCATGGAATTGTCACAGACGGGGCATACAGTTCGACGTGTCAAAAAATTGTMATTCCCCAACCATGTCTCTGGAGGACATATGAAGCTGGTCAAGACTGCCGTAGCAGGCATCGTGTCGTTGGTGGTGGCGGGCACTGCGTTCGCGGCGGAAATTACCGGTGCTGGCGCTTCCTTCCCGGCGCCCGTGTATTCCAAGTGGGCCGATGCATACCAAAAGGCAACGGGTAACAAGGTCAACTATCAATCCATCGGCTCGTCCGGCGGCATCAAGCAGATCGGCGCCAAGACCGTCGACTTCGGTGCTTCGGACGCGCCCCTGAAGGACGAGGAACTGGTCAAGCAAGGCCTGGTGCAGTTCCCGACGGTGATCGGCGGCGTGGTGCCGGTGATCAACCTGCAAGGCATCAAGCCGGGCGAACTGACCATCACCGGCGAAGTGCTGGCMAACATCTATCTGGGCAAGATCAAGAAGTGGGACGACGCCGCCATCAAGGCGCTGAACCCGCACGCCAAGCTGCCGAACCAGGACATCCTGCCGGTGCGCCGCGCCGACGGTTCGGGCACCACCTTCATCTTCACCAACTATCTGACCAAGGTCAGCCCGGACTGGAAGAATTCGGTCGGCGAAGGCACCACCGTCAACTGGCCGGGTGGTGGCACGGGCGGCAAGGGCAATGAAGGCGTGGCCGCCTTCGTGCAGCGGCTGAACGGCGCCATCGGCTATGTCGAGTACGCCTACGCCAAGCAGAACAAGATGACCCACCTGAACATGAAKAATGCTTCGGGTGCGGTGGTGCAGCCGGGTGACGACGGCTTCAAGGCCGCCGCCGCGGGCGCAGACTGGACCAAGACCTACTACCAGATCCTGACCAACCAGCCGGGCAAGACCGCATGGCCGATCGCGGGCGCGACCTTCATCCTGGTGCACAAGAGCCAGGAAAAGGCAGCGCAGGGCGCCGAAGTGCTGAAGTTCTTCGACTGGGCCTACAAGAGCGGTGCCGGCATGGCCAGCGACCTGGACTACGTGCCGCTGCCGGAAAGCGTCGTGAACCAGATCCGTGCCACCTGGAAGACCTCGGTGAAGGACGGTTCGGGCAAGGCGCTGTACAACTGATGAAGGGCTGGGCGCCGGGCCGGGTGCATGCGTGCCCGGCCCGGCGGCCGTGCCGGGGCGCCGGAAGGCACTGCCCCGGCACGGCCAGGCAGTACGGCAGCACCGCAGCACCGCATGACACGCAGTACAGCAGCATAGAAGTACCGAATACCCGATACGCGCATTCAGGGCACGGATCCTGGCAACCGCGACGCAGGGCAGGGCCTGCCGGCTGCGGCGGCGGGAGCAGCCGGCGACCCGCCACCTAAACGAACCCAATACCTCATCATGGCGACTACATCCGATCTATCCGCAGTACGGCCGCCCAGCCGTACCGGTGACATCCTGTTCGGTGGCCTGACGCGCGGCGCCGCCATCGTGACCTTGCTGCTGCTGGGCGGCATCATCGTGTCGCTCGCGATCAGCGCCTGGCCGTCCATCCAGACCTTCGGCCTGCGCTTCCTGTGGACCGCCGAGTGGGATCCACCCGCGGACGTCTACGGCGCGCTAGTGCCGATCTACGGCACCATCGTCACGTCGCTGATCGCCCTGATTATCGCGGTGCCCATCAGTTTCGGCATCGCACTGTTCCTCACCGAGCTGTCCCCGGCATGGTTGCGCCGCCCGCTCGGCACGGCCATCGAACTGCTGGCCGCAGTGCCGTCGATCGTCTACGGCATGTGGGGCCTGCTGGTGTTCGCGCCGATCTTCGGCGAGTACTTCCAGAAGCCGCTGGCCGCCACGGTCGGGCAACTGCCGCTGGTCGGCAAGCTGTTCCAGGGTGCGCCGCTGGGCATCGGCCTGCTGTGCGCCGGCGTGATCCTGGCCATCATGATCATTCCCTACATCGCGTCGGTGATGCGCGATGTCTTCGAGGTGACCCCGGTGCTGCTAAAGGAATCGGCCTACGGTGTCGGCTGCACCACATGGGAAGTGATGTGGCGCGTGGTGCTGCCCTACACCCGCGCCRGCGTGATCGGCGGCGTGATGCTCGGCCTTGGCCGCGCGCTGGGCGAAACCATGGCCGTCACCTTCGTGATCGGCAACACCAACCGGCTGGACAACCCCTCGCTGTTCTCGCCCKGCAACAGCATCACCTCGGCGCTGGCCAACGAGTTMGCCGAAGCCGGCGCGGGCCTGCACACGGCCGCGCTGATGGAGCTTGGCCTGATCCTGTTCTTCATCACTTTCGTGGTCCTCGCGCTGTCCAAGATCCTGCTGCTGCGCCTGGCCAAGAACGAGGGCGCGAAATGAGCCAAGCCACGATGTCTTCTACCTCCTCGACGATCCCGGCCGTGCGCCAGGATGCGGACGCGATGCGCGCGCGCCTGCAGGCGCGCCGCCGCCGCACCAATGTCTATGCCCTGACCGCGTCGCTGGGCGCCATGGGCTTCGGCCTGTTCTGGCTGGCGTGGATCCTCTGGACCACCGTCACGCTGGGCGTGGGCGGCCTGTCGATGGACCTGTTCACGCAGATGACGCCGGCGCCGAACACCGCCGGCGGCGGCCTGGTCAATGCCATCTACGGCAGCTTCGTGATGGTTGGCCTGGCGACGCTGTGCGGCACGCCGCTGGGTATCCTGGCCGGCATCTACCTGGCCGAGTACGGCAAGAAATCGCCCCTGGCCAGCTTCACCCGCTTTATCAACGACATCCTGCTGTCGGCACCGTCGATCGTGATCGGCCTGTTCGTCTACGCGCTGGTGGTGACCCGCATGGGCCATTTCTCAGGCTGGGCCGGCGTGTGCGCGCTGGCGCTGCTGCAGGTGCCGATCGTGGTGCGCACCACGGAAAACATGCTGAACCTGGTGCCCAACGCGCTGCGCGAGGCCGCCTTCGCGCTGGGCACGCCCAAGTGGAAGATGGTGCTGTCGATCACGGTGAAGTCGTCGTATGCGGGCATCGTCACGGGCGTGCTGCTGGCGGTGGCGCGTATCGCCGGCGAGACCGCGCCGCTGCTGTTCACGGCCCTGTCCAACCAGTTCTGGACCAGCGACCTGAACAAGCCGATGGCGAACCTGCCGGTGACGATCTTCCGCTTCGCCATGAGCCCGTTCGTGGAATGGCAGCAACTGGCGTGGGCCGGCGTGTTCCTGATCACCATCGGAGTGCTGGCGCTCAATATCGTGGCGCGCATGCTGTTCAAGAAATAAGCGCGAGAAGTCAGCGGCGGCCAATATCGCCCGTACTGCCCATAGCGCCAAATACGCCCGAACCGGCAACCTGAAAATTTCCTGCGAGAGACGAGCATGACCTCGACCGTCATCGACATTCCCGACACGACCCGCGCCAAGATCGACGTGCGCAACCTGAACTTCTTCTACGGCCAGTTCCACGCGCTGAAGAATGTGAACATGTCGATCCCCGAGCGCAAGGTGACGGCCTTCATCGGCCCGTCCGGCTGCGGCAAGTCGACCCTGCTGCGTACCTTCAACAAGATGTACGCGCTCTATCCGGAGCAACGCGCCGAGGGCGAGATCAACATGGACGGCGACAACCTGCTGACCGCCAAGCAGGACATCGCCCTGCTGCGCGCCAAGGTCGGCATGGTGTTCCAGAAGCCGACGCCGTTCCCCATGTCGATCTACGACAATATCGCTTTCGGCGTGCGCCTGTTCGAGAAGCTGTCGCGCTCGGAGATGGACGACCGCGTGGAGTGGGCGCTGTCCAAGGCCGCGCTGTGGAACGAAGTCAAGGACAAGCTCAACCAGTCGGGCTACGGCCTGTCGGGCGGCCAGCAGCAGCGCCTGTGCATCGCGCGCGGCATCGCMATCCGCCCCGAGGTGCTGCTGCTCGACGAGCCGTGCTCGGCGCTGGACCCGATCTCGACCGGGCGCATCGAAGAACTGATCGCCGAGCTGAAGGACGACTACACGGTGGTGATCGTCACGCACAATATGCAGCAGGCCGCGCGCTGCTCGGACTACACCGCCTACATGTACCTGGGCGAGCTGATCGAGTTCGGCGAGACGGAGAAGATCTTCATCAAGCCGCACCGCAAGGAAACGGAAGACTACATCACCGGCCGTTTCGGCTGATTGAGCGCGGCGCGCATAGCGCTTAGCATACGAGTAACGGCTCCAGCGGAATTTGCGCAAAATTTGCAGGATTTGCAAGATCAGCGGCCAGGAGAACAATATGTCTGACAAGCATCTGTCGACCCAATTCGACGCCGACCTCAACGCCATCAGCACGAAGCTGCTGCAGATGGGCGGGCTGGTCGAGTCGCAGATCGAGACCGCCATGCGGGCGCTTTCGGAATTCGACGCCGCCCTGGCGGACCAGGTGATGGCGCGCGAGCACCACCTCAACGCGCTGGAACTCGAGATCGACGCCGACTGTGGCAACATCATCGCGCGCCGCCAGCCCACCGCGCGCGACCTGCGCCTGGTGATGGCGATCTCCAAGACGATCACCAACCTCGAGCGCGCCGGCGACGAGGCGGAGAAGATCGCCAAGCGCACCAAGCACATCATGGAGGATGCMGGCGCGCACCAGATCAACTATTCCGAGGTGAAGCTCTCCGGCGATCTCGCCATCGCGCTGCTGCGCCAGGCGCTGGACGCGTTCGCGCGCCTGGACACCGTGGCCGCGGCCCGCATCGTCAAGGACGACAAGGCCATCGACGACGAATTCCGGGCCTTCGTGCGCAAGCTCATCACCTACATGATGGAAGACCCGCGTACCATCTCGGTCGCGCTGGACTTCCTCTTTATCGCCAAGGCGATCGAGCGTATCGGCGACCATGCCAAGAACATCGCCGAATTCATCATCTACATCGTCAAGGGAACCGACGTGCGCCACRCCTCGCGTGAGGACATGGAGCGCGAAGCGCTGAGTTAAACAGCGCCACTGCGGAGAGAAAATACATGCCAAGCAGCATTCTTGTCGTCGAAGACGAACCGGCGATCGCCGAACTGATCGCGGTCAACCTGCAACACGCCGGACACTATCCGATCCGGGCCTACAACGCCGAGCAGGCATTGTCGCTGATGAGCGACGTGCTGCCCGACCTGGTCCTGCTCGACTGGATGCTTCCGGGCAAGTCGGGGGCAACCTTCGCCAAGGAACTGCGCGGCAACGACCGCACCAAGCAGATCCCGATCATCATGCTCACCGCGCGCAGCGAAGAGCAGGACAAGGTGCTCGGACTCGAGGCCGGCGCCGACGACTACGTCACCAAGCCGTTCTCGCCGAAGGAACTGCTGGCGCGCATCAAGGCGGTGCTGCGCCGCCGTGCGCCGCAGCTGACCGACGACGTGGTCGCCATCAACGGCCTGCGCCTGGACCCGGCCACGCACCGCGTCACCGGCCACGACGAGTCGGGCATGCTCAAGCTCGACCTCGGCCCGACCGAGTTCCGCCTGCTGCACTTCCTGATGACGCACCCGGAGCGCGTGCACAGCCGGTCGCAACTGCTTGACCAGGTATGGGGCGATCACGTATTCGTCGAGGAGCGTACCGTCGACGTACACATCAAGCGCCTGCGCGCCGCGCTCACGCCCGGCGGCTACAGCAATATGATCGAGACGGTGCGGGGCAGTGGCTACCGCCTGGCGCGCGGCCCCAGTCATTGACGGCGAGCGCGCCGCGCCTGCGCAGCCGTGGTTCCTCCGTGGCGGCAGCATCCCGATGACGGCGCGGCCGGCGCGCCGGCATGACGGACGCATCCGGCGGCCYGCCATGCCGGATTCGCCAGCCTGCCACGCGCCTGTTGCCCGTTTCGTGTCACACTCCACCGCATCTCGCGCGGTCCTGCCGCCTGCCTGACCTTCTCTCGCCTTCATGAACGTCATCTGGGCCCGTTCGGCGGCCATCCTGATCATCCTGGCCCTGGCTTCGGCCGGGCTGTTTCTCTTCTCCGGCCCGGTGCCGGCGCTGGCCTTCCTGTGCGCCGCGCTGTTCGGGCTGCTGCTTTACTACCTGTACCAGATCAATCGCCTGTGGAAAGTGCTGGACGCGCCTGCCTATGGTGAGATTCCCAGCGCGCTCGGGCTGTGGGGCGAGGTGTATTACCGCCTGCACCGCCTAGTCAAGCGCTGGCGCACCCAGGTGCTGCAGGTGGAGCGGCAGCACACGCGCTTCATCCAGGCCATCCAGGCCTCGCCCAACGGCGTGCTGATGCTCGATGACGCCGACCAGATCGAATGGTGCAACGACGTGGCCGAGCAGCATTTCGGTCTCAACGCGCGGCGCGATGTGCGCCAGCGCATCACCCACCTGATCCGCCGTCCCGAATTCGTGCAGTACCTGACCTTGCAGCGCTTCGACGATCCGCTGCTGATGCGCGACCTGGGCGAGCACAAGCGCAGCGTGATCGCGGTGCAGATCCTGCCCTACGGCGAGAACCGCAAGCTGGTCCTGACCAACGACATCACCAAGCTGGAGAACACCGAGGCGATGCGGCGCGACTTCGTCGCCAATGTCTCGCATGAACTGAAGACGCCGCTGACCGTGYTGACCGGCTTTCTCGAAACGGTGCGCGACCTGCCGGTATCGGAGCAGGACCGCAACCGCTACCTGGACATGATGCTGGTGCAGTCGATGCGCATGCAGCACCTGGTCGAAGACCTGCTGGTGCTGGCCAAGCTGGAGAGCGATGCCCAGCCGCCCAGCCAGGAGCGCGTCGACATGGCTGCGCTGGCGGCGCACCTGTTGCACGATGCCGAGGCGCTGTCGCAGGGCCGTCACCAGATCACCGTGCAGATCGATCCGCAGGTGCTGATCCGCGGTGCCGAGAGCGAGCTGCTTTCCGCCTTCGGCAACCTGGTGTCGAATGCCGTGCGCTACACGCCCGAGGGCGGCCGCATCGGCGTCCGGCTGACCTACGAGAACGAGCACGCCAGCTTCTCGGTGAGCGACACGGGCCTGGGCATCGCCGCAGACCATATACCGCGCCTGACCGAGCGTTTCTACCGCGTGGACCGCAGCCGCTCGCGCGACACCGGCGGCACGGGCCTGGGCCTTGCCATCGTCAAGCATGTGCTGTCGCGCCACCACGCCGACCTGCGCATCACCAGCGAAGTGGGGCGTGGCAGCGTGTTCCGCGTGGTGTTCCCGACCGATMGCAGCGGGCATGTGCCCGTCGATTCCACGCCGGGACAATCGCAGCCGGACCCGCACGACGGCCATCCGCAGAAAGCGGCCTGAAGTGCCGCGGCGGGGCCCCGCCGGAGGAGTGTCGAAGGGAGTGTCGAAGGATTGCCGGAGCGGCTGCCGAACGCGCGGCGCAGCGCCGGCTGGTTCGTGGCGCTCCMGGTCGGCGGCCCGCTCCCCGCATCGGTTGGCCGGGTTGCCCGCACGCGCGGCGGCCATCCTTGCGCGCCGGCGCGCGGGCCTCAGGCGGCGGCGAACATCGCCAGCAGCTCGTTCTGGCTGACGTGCGGCTGCTTGGACTTGGTGTGCTTGCGGATGTAGCTTCCGTCGGGCTGCATGATCCACGCCGAGGCGTTGTCGTCCAGGTGCACGCGCAGGCTTTCCTTGATCACGCGCGCCTTGAGTGCCTTGTCCAGCACCGGGAACGCCACTTCCACGCGGCGGAACAGGTTGCGGTCCATCCAGTCCGCGCTGGACAGGTAGGTCACCTCGGCGCCGTCGGCGAGGAAGTAGTAGACGCGATGGTGCTCCAGGAAGCGCCCGACGACGGAGCGCACCGAGATGTTCTCCGACAGGCCCGGCACGCCGGGCCGCAGCGCGCAGACGCCGCGCACGATCAGGTCGATCTTCACGCCGGCGCGCGAGGCCTTGTACAGCTCGTCGATGATGGAGGGCTCCAGTAGCGCGTTCATCTTGGCGATGACGCGCGCGCGCTTGCCGGCGCKGGCGTTGCGGGCCTCGGCGCGGATATGCTCCACCAGGTTGCTGTGCATGGTGAAGGGCGACTGCCACAGGTGGTTCAGGCGGATGGTGCCCGCGGTGCCGGTGAGCAGCTGGAAGACATGCTGCACGTCTTCGCAGATCTGCTCGTCGGCGGTCAGCAGGCCGAAGTCCGTGTACAGCCGCGCGGTGCGCGGGTGGTAGTTGCCGGTGCCGAGGTGGGCGTAGCGGCGCAGCTTGAACTGCTTGCTCTTGGCGCTCGCCAGTTCACGCCGCACGATCAGCAGCATCTTGGCGTGGCACTTGTGGCCCACCACGCCGTAGACCACATGCGCGCCGGCGGATTCGAGCCGCTCGGCCCAGTTGATGTTGGTCTCTTCGTCGAAGCGCGCCAGCAGTTCCACCACGACCGTGACTTCCTTGCCGTTGCGCGCCGCGGTCATCAGGGCTTCCATGACCGGCGATTCGTTGCCGGTGCGGTAGACCGTCTGCTTGATCGCCACCACGGCGGGATCGACGGCGGCCTGCTGCAGCAGGTCCAGCACCGAGCTGAAGCTTTCGTAGGGATGGTGCAGCAGCACGTCGTGCTGGCGGATCGCATCGAACATCGGCGTGCCCGGCACGAACACCTTGACCGGCGCCGGCACGTGCGGCGGGTACTTGAGGGCAGGGCGGTCGACCAGGTCGGGGATCTGCATCAGCCGCACCAGGTTGACCGGGCCGCTCACACGGTAGACGTCCTGCTCGCCGAGCCCGGATTCGAGCAGCAGGCGGCGGGCGATCGCCGGCGGTGTGTCGGATGAAATCTCCAGCCGCACGGTGTCGCCGAAGTGGCGTGCGGGAAGCTCGCCCTGCAATGCTTCGCGCAGGTCGGTGATATCGTCCTCGGAGACGAACAGGTCGGAGTTGCGGGTCACGCGGAACTGGTAGCAGCCGTTGACCTTGATGGCGGGKAACAGCTCGTGCACGAAGCCTTGCATGAAGGACGACAGCAGCACGAAGCCGTAGGAGTAGCCCGACAGGTCTTCGGGCATGCGCACCATGCGCGGCAGCGCGCGCGGGGCCTGCACGATGGCGAGGTCGGCCTCGCGGCCGAAGGCGTCCTTGCCCGACAGCTCGATGACGAAGTTCAGGCTCTTGTTGAGCACGCGCGGGAACGGGTGGGCGGGGTCGAGCGCGATCGGCGTCAGTACCGGGCCCAGTTCGCGCAGGAAAAAGCCGCGTGCCCAGTCGCGCTGTGCCTCGTTCCAGGTCGAGGCCAGGTGGAAGAACACGCCTTCCTTTTCGAGCAGGGGGAAAATCACGTTCTGCAGCATGTCATACTGCATGGCCACGAGCTTTTGCACACGCTCGGTGACGACCTGGTAGGCCTGCTGCAGGGACAGGCCGTCGGGCGTGATGCCGGACGGGTTGTCGCGCATCTGCTCCTTCAGCCCGGCCATGCGGATCTCGAAGAACTCGTCCAGATTGCTTGAAACGATGCAGATGAACTTGAGCCGCTCCAGCAGCGGCACCTTGGGGTCAGCGGCCTGCGCCATCACGCGCGCGTTGAATTCCAGAATGCCCAGTTCGCGGTTGAGCAGCGTGCCGGGTGGGCTTGTCGACATTGGCATGACCTTCTTTTGGTAATGCGGCGACTTTTTCATAGAATCATGTMAAATTGATGACAAAGTGATTTTGTCATGATGCGGACATGAAAGAGACATATTTTCTGTCTCCGGGCGCATCGTGCCCCAGATACCGCTAACTGTGCCGCGCGTTGCGGCGCTTATCCAGATTCCCTACAGCGATGAACCAAACTCCACGCTTGCTGGCCGCCGTCGACATGGGCTCCAACAGCTTTCGCCTGATGATCGGGAGGGTGGACGAGAGCCAGACCGCTTCCGGGACGGCGAGCCAGATCTTCCAGGTCGATGCGCTGCGCGAGCCGGTGCGGCTGGCGGCAGGCCTCACACCCGACAAATACCTCGACCAGCCGGCTCGCCGGCGCGGCATCGACGCCCTGCGGCGCTTCGGCGACCGCCTGCGCGATTTCTCGGCCGACCATGTGCGCGCGGTGGCCACCAATACGCTGCGCGTGGCCAAGAACGCCTCGGAGTTCCTGATCGAGGCCGAGAGCGCGCTGGGATTCCCCATCGAAGTGATCGCCGGGCGCGAAGAAGCGCGGCTGATCTACCTGGGCGCGTCGCACGATGCACCGGCCTGCGCGGGCAACCGTCTGGTRGTGGACATCGGCGGCGGTTCCACCGAGTTCATCATCGGCAGCGGCTATGGGTCCAAGTTGATGGAGAGCCTCTATATCGGCTGCGTCTCGCATAGCCGGCAATTCTTCCCCAGCGGCAACGTCGACGAATACGCGATGAAGCAGGCCGAGCTGGCCGCGCGCCGCGAGATCCAGGTGCTGGTGCGCCAGTACCGCGCCGCCGGCTGGCAGCAGGCAGTGGGCTCGTCGGGCACGGCGCGCGCGCTGGCCGAGCTGATCGAGCTCAACGGCATGAACGACAACCCGGCGGAGCACGGCATCACGCGCGAAGGGCTCGAGCGCCTCAAGCGGGCGCTGGTCAAGGCCGAGAACACCAACCGCGTGAAGCTGGTGGGGCTCAAGGCGGATCGCATCCCGGTGCTGCCGGGCGGGCTCTCGATCATGCTTGGCGTGTTCGCCGAACTCGACATCGAGCGCATGGACGTCACCGACGGCGCGCTGCGCCTCGGCGTGTTGTACGACCTGCTGGGCCGTACGCACCACGAAGACATGCGCACGATCACCGTGGACCAGTTCATGCGGCGCTATGGTGTCGACCGCGCCCAGGCGCAGCGCGTGCAGTCGGCGGCGCTGGGCCTGCTGGCGCAGTTTCCGGAGCCGCGCAACGAACGCCGCGACGACAACCTGGCGCTGCTGGGCTGGGCCGCGGGGCTGCACGAGATCGGCATGACCATCTCGCACAGCKGCTATCACAAGCACTCGGCGTATATCGCCACGCATGCCGACATGCCGGGCTTCTCGAAGACCGACCAGGCGCGCCTGTCTACGCTGCTGCTCGGCCATGCCGGCAAGCTGGGCAAGCTGTYGGGTAGCGGCAAGTTCGTGGACTGGCGCATGCTGTTCAGCCTGCGCCTSGCCTTCGTGCTGTGCCGGCGCCGCGCCGACGAGCCGCTGCCGGAAATCGCCGTGGGCCAGCGCTCGGATGCGCTGAACGAAGGCTTCGAAGTGCGCCTGCCCAAGGCCTGGATCGAGGCCAATCCGCTGGTCGAATACAGCCTGGCGCAGGAGGCCGACGAGTGGGAGCGCATCGGCAAGCGCTACAAGGTAGTGTACGGCTGAGCGGGGAAGGGGGCGGCCGGGAGCCGCCCGCAGCCACCTGCGGGCTGGTGGCCCGGCAGGCGCGAACGGCGGCCGTCCGCGCGGGTGCTGCCAGGCTCAGGCGCCGCGATTCAGGCCAAGGAAGTGGCGCGCGTAGCGGGGGTTCATGTCGTTGACGCGCAGCAGCGTGAGGAAGTCCGCCACGTTGAAGTCGGGGTCCCATGCCGGCATGCCGCAGATGCGGGCGCCAAGCCGCAGGTAGCCCTTGATCAGCGCGGGCGGCTCCACGTCCAGCGTCTGGTTCAGTTCATCGATCGGCAGGGCCAGGCGCGGGAACGCGTGGTATTCGATCGGCGCCAGCGCGCGTTCGGCAAACACGCGGTACAGGCTGGCCGCATAGTGGCCGCCGTCGCTCATCGGCACGCTGGCGCAGCCCAGCATCGACTCGATGCCCCAGCGCTGCAGGTACTCGCCCAGGCCGCCCCACAACGCCATGATCACGCTGCCCGAGCGGTAGTCGCGGTGCACGCACGAGCGGCCCAGCTCGACCATCTTGGGCTTGAGGTGGGCCAGGCGCACGAGATCGAATTCCGATTCGGCGTACAGGCAGCCGATGCGCTTGGCCTGGTGCGGCGCCATCACGCGGTAGGTGCCGACGACCTTCAGCGTGGCGAGGTCGCGCACGATCAGGTGGTCGCAATAGGCGTCGAACATGTCGACGTCGAGTTCGGGCGTGGACGGGTTCAGGCGKGCGCCCATTTCCTCGGCGAAGACCTTGTAGCGCAGGCGCTGCGCCTCGACTACTTCGTCTTGGTGGCGCGCCCACGCCACGCTGAAAGCAGGCTGTTMATGCCCTTGGGCATGTGCTTGTGCAGGTGGCGGGCGATGAAGACGCCTCCGCGCCGAATGGCCGGCTTGGCCAKTGGGCAAGGARTCGAAMAGCRGCTGGGTRGGCGTCGGGAGMTCKCGCATCAGTATGTCCTTTCGGTGACGAAACTGTTGCGGTCGAATGTAGATAGGGCAGGTGACAGTGCCGTGAAGCGGTCGTGACGGTTCGGTGACTGTGCAACGCAGCGTGGGCGGTCCGGCGTGCGGTGACGCGCTCGCGGACGAACGCCGGAGCCGCTGCGGGGCCGGTGGGCTACAAGGCTACAAGGCTAGAGGAACTCGGGATTGATCACCGCGCGCAGCACCACTTGCGATTCGCTTTCGCGCGTACGCCCGGACAGCCACCATATCCCGCTCTTGCGCACGCTCCAGTTCATTTCCGATCCGGCCAGCAGGAGGCTGGCCATGCGACCGATCCAGGGCTGGTGTCCGACCACCACGATATGCTCGGCGCCCTGAGGCCAGTCGATGGCCGCCAGCACCGCGCTGACGTCCGCGCCGGGCGCCAGGTCGGGCAGGATTTCCGCGTTCTCGCGCAGGGCGGCGGCGGTTTCGCGTGTGCGCAGGGCGGGACTGCACACCACGCGCGCGCCGGCCGGCAGGTGGGCGCGCAGCCAGGCCGCGGACGCATCGGCCTGCTTGTGGCCACGGCGGGTCAGCGGGCGCTGCAGGTCGGCATTGCGGGTCAGGCCAAGTGCGGCGGGCAGTTCCTCGGCTTCAGCGTGGCGCCACAGGATCAGGTTCATGGAAGCGGAAAACTTGCGCAGGAAATGGTTGGAAACGAAGGAAAGTACGTCACGAGTATGGCAATGCGCGTACCGGCGTGCAAGGCGGGCAAACACCGGGCATGCACCGGGCATGCACCGGGCATGCATTTGCGAGCATCGCAAGCCGGCGTGACAGACATGTGACGGGGCGGGCATGCGGCAGGCGCGTGCGGCGGGGCAGGAATCAGGGCGGGGAATAAGGGCAGGGATACCGGCCAGGGAATGCTGCGAGAGGCTGGTGCCAGTGCCGCCCGAGTCCCGCGTGCCGGGATTCCGGCACATCCAGGTCGCGGCGGCACGATGCATCCCGGGGCAGGTCCGTGTTGCGCGGTGCCCTCGGAATGCGGTCAGGCGCAGCACCCGCCAGTGCGGCGGACGCTGGAAAAAATCAGGCTTTGTGGCGGAAGTTGATGCGGCCCTTGGTCAGGTCATAGGGCGACATTTCCAGCGTCACGCGGTCACCGGCCAGAATGCGGATGCGGTGCTTCTGCATCTTGCCCGAGGCATAGGCCCAGATTTCCACGCCGTTTTCCAGCGTTACGCGGTAACGATTGTCGGGGAGGGCTTCCGAGACAACGCCGCCAAATTCAATAAGTTCTTCCTTAGCCAATCTGTTTCCTTTAGGGCAGCCGGGGCTGCATGAATGTCGGTAAATCCGGTGAGGCGGATGCCGCTTGCTGCGGGCGTTTCCGCGAGGCCCGGGTGCCAGCAGTGACAAGCGCCGGCTTGCTTGGTTGCGCCGAAAAGTTGCGGGAGGCAAGCTGACCCGGACCGGCACGGCGACTGCACGTGCAAACATGGTCCACGTTAGGGAATCGCCAGGGGGCGCGTCAGAGCCCGGCTGATTGCCTTGCCGGTTGCGGCCCATGCCAAAGCGGCCGTGCTACCGTGATAGGTGTGGGGCAATGCGCGGACACGATGTTTCCGGTGGCTCGCCGGCACTGTGCCGTTATTCAACCGCGGCATCGGGCAGGGGCGCCCGGTTACAGGGCATGCTGCATTCACCCCGGGCTAACGCGCGATTATACCACGGCGACGCCGCGCCGGCGTCGCTGCGCGCCCTGCGCGGGTCGGTGCCCGAACCCGCCGAACGGCAGGAAAAGCAGGGAAAAAGTGCGCGACCGGGCTGGTGGCGGAATGAAAAGTGGCGCGGGCGGTTTGCGGTTGCGCCCCGGGCCGGTGTCCGTCCTTGTGGCATGCGAGGCATCCCGTGTTCGTGGCAATGCGGGCGCGTCACAGGCGGGGCGAGCCCGCGGGCTTCTTTCCAGGGCCGTTTCGTGTCATTCGCGTGTGGACGGGTCGGAACCCGACCGGAGCCGGTCCGGGACAAGACGAAAAAAAGGCTTAGACCTGATGGTCTAAGCCTTTGATCTCATTTACTAAAACTGGTCGGGGCGACATGATTCGAACATGCGACCCTCTGATCCCAAATCAGATGCGCTACCAGGCTGCGCTACGCCCCGAAGCGGCGAATTGTAGCCCGGCTGGGCCCCGGGGGTCAAACGTTAGTTTAGTGCGCGCCTGAGTTGCCGCCGGGCGCCGCCGCGGTGCGGTCGATGCCCCCTGCAGGAAGGGCGATGGCGCGCTTGACTTGGTCGCGAGCGCTGACATAATCCGCACACTTCGGCGGCCACGCCCCGCGCCCGGTCAGGCGCGAGGGCAGGCGGGCTGCCGGCGGACTGGCGTGAGCATGATGACAAGAGTGCGGAAGTACGAGCGTGCCCTCACAGCAGTTGCGGGGCCGAGCCCCAGGTCGCCGGGGCGCACGCGGGCGGCCCGGAGTTCAGAAGAAAGAATGGCGCAAACCCCTGGGCTGCGGGTCCCGGGGGCGCGAGGCGGCGCGCTGTGGCGCCGCCTGCCAAGTTGGACGGGGAAATCATGTTTCAGTCGCAGGTCAGTGTGCTGGTCGCGGGTCTTTTCGGGCTGCAGATGGCGGTGGTGTTCGCCGTGCTGCGGCGCACGCCGGGCATCGGCCGCGCCGGCCTCGGCGCCTGGGTGGCTGGCGAGTTGCTGGTGACGGCAGCCACCGCGCTGCTCGCMGCACAGGGCTATCTGCCGGAATGGCCGATCCTCAGCCTGGTCGATGTCGTCATGACGGCGGCGCTGGCGCTGATGGTGTATGGCGCCCGCCGCTTCTTTGACAGGTCCGGGGGCGCGGCTTCGCTGTGCATGCTGAACCTGGCGGTGCTGGGCACCACGCTCTACTTCGAACTGCAGGGAGCGCCCCCGGCCGGCCCCGCGCTCGTGTTCGCGCTTGCCAATATCTATCTTCCGCTGGCCTTGCTGCGCGTGGTGGCGCCACAGGTGCCCGCCAGGCGCGGCACCGGCCGCCTGGCGGCGCTTTCGCTTGGCCTGATCGCCGTCGGCTGTGCCGGCATCGGTCTCTACCAGGCAGCCGACCTGACCCTGGTGCCCGCCGGCCTGCTGCTGCCCAGGCGCGCGCCGCAGGAAACCTTCACCGTCCTGCAGGCGTTCGGCATCGTCAGCCTGTCGGTCAGTTTCGCGCTRATGGCCCACGACMGCCTGCGCCKCCGCCTCGAGCACCGCGCCAGCTATGACGATTTGACGGACGTGCTGTCGCGCGGCCCCTACTGGGCGGCGCTGGAAGAAGCCTGCCAGCAGGCTGACCGGCACCAGCGCCCGCTGGCGGTCGCGTTCATCGACCTCGATCATTTCAAGGCGATCAACGATCTCTACGGGCACCTGGCCGGCGACAGCGTGCTGCGCCACTTCAGCGGCCTGTTGCGCAAGACGCTGCGTGCCGGCGATTTCGCCGGCCGCCTGGGCGGGGAGGAGTTCGGCATCGTGATGCCTGACACCTCGCTCGAGCAGGGCCGCGCACTCAGCCTGCGCCTGAACACCCTGGTGCGCACCACGCCGTGTCCGTCGGAGCCGGATGCGATTCCCTATACGGTCAGCATCGGCATGGCCGAGCGGCTGCCCGGCGAGGGCGCCGACGACCTCATGCGCCGGGCCGACAATGCGCTCTACGACGCCAAGCACATGGGGCGCAACTGTGTCGCCACGCAGCCGACCGACCGCCACGCCGGGATGCCGGCAGCGCCACGCATGCGGATCTCCCAGGCCTCGTGATGCATTCCGGCGCATTGCGGCGCCTGGCCATATGTGACGCGGCGCGCGGCTGATGTAGAATACCGGCCTTCGCACCGGGCCCGGCAGCGCATCGCCGCGGCGTCCCGCGATCCGCCCTTAGCTCAGCTGGATAGAGCACTCGCCTTCTAAGCGAGCGGTCAGAGGTTCGAGTCCTCTAGGGCGGGCCAGTGTTTCCCGGGCAGCGACCGCGGCTGTAGTCCCGCGGGCTGCGCTGCCGTCTCCCTTCCTGCCTTCCGTCCCGCTTTCCTTTCCGCCTTCCTTCTTATTTTCTGCGCCCGCCGGTTTTGCAGTCAGGCGCCCTCGGCCGCCACCGGTTCCGGCGCTGGCGCGTTGCCCTCCGAGCACTGCCGGCAGGTGCCGAGCAACGCGCCACGGACCGCCGCGGGCCGCAGGCCTTTCGTTTCGAGCATGCGGCGCTGCAGGTCGAGCAGCGCGTCKTCGTGGACATCTTCGATACRCTGGCACCGTTCGCAGAACAGATGCTCGTGTGCGGGCTGGTCGTTTGGCTCGTAGTGATGGGACAACACATTGCGCCGGCTCACCGAGACGCGTCGCAACAGGCCGATGTCCGCCAGTTCGTAGATCGCCGCCTTGAACGTGGAAAGCGGGAGCCGCAGTCCTGTCGCCAGCAGCAGCCGGCACAGCGCTTCCGAGGTCCGGTGGCGGTCGCCGGCTTGCCACGCCAGCGCAAGCACGGCTGCGCGGGCCAGCGTCGGCGCGAGGTCCCGCGCGGCGATTTCGCTGCACGCCCGTGCCAGCAACGCGGGACTGAGCGTGCTGGCCTCCGCCGCGCGCATGGACTGCACCAGTGGCGTGGCGTCGTGCCCGCGGTCGCGCGCCTCGTCCAGGGCTTGCAATGCCGGTGAGGCGTCGCGTTGTCCGGATTCCATCTGTGCCTCTCCTGTACCGCTGTTGGGTTGCCGCTGTCATGCGCCTGGCGTGCGGCACGCAGTGACATCGGTTCCCAATCTACTTTTTTCCAACGCACTTTCGCTTCCGGCAAACGTCCTGACTACGCGATGACCCTATCGGCTATATGCCCTGTAGAATCGACGCCACGTGGACTGTGCGCAGAAGTTGCTGGCAGTCATGCGAACACGGACCCGGCAATGCCAATAATTCGACCGGAACCCGTGCCGTCGCCATAGCGGTTTTGGGGGAAGCTCCGCGACGCGCGGAGGGGGGAGGGTGCCAGATGAATCGAGATCACATGTCGGCCCGGCTGCTGGCGCTGCTGGGCTTTTTCCCGGTGTACCAGGTGTGGGACCTGGCCCAGCTCTACCAATCGGGCGGCGCCGTGCACTGCGTCGCCGAGGCGGTCGCCACGGGGGTCTTCCTGTGGATACTGATCATGCTCTACCGCGACCGGCAACGTGCCGGCAATCGCCTGCTGGAGTTGCAGACGCTCTCGCGCGCGCACGACCGCGCGATCGCCGAGCGCGACAAGCCGGCGCGCCAGTCGACGCATCATTTCCTGCAGCAGATACAGGAGCAATTCGAGAAATGGCGGCTCACGCAGGCGGAGAAGGACATCGCCCTGCTGCTGATCAAGGGCCTGACCCTCGACGAGATCGCCGCCGTGCGCGAGAGCCGCAGCAAGACCGTCAGGCAGCACGCGACCAATATCTATGCGAAGGCCGGCCTCGACGGGCGCCACCACCTGGCGGCCTTCTTCCTGGAAGACCTGCTTGCGCCGCCGGGCGCTCCAGATGTCGCGCCGGGGCTCGGCGTGGCGCAGCCTGCCGTCGCGCAATGACCGCGGCGCAGTGACCGCGGGCGCGGGCGTGGACGTACGCTGCGCCTCGCCAAGACGGCGGCTGCGGCAGGCATCGGCCCGACCTCAGAAGCGCGGGGGCTGCGGCGCCACGGCGCCGCGAACGGCGGCGGCCGCGGGTGCGATGGCCTCGGGCGGCACCATGAATTTCCATTCCTGGTACGACGCCTTGCCTTCGAAATCCTGGAAGCGCAGCTCGAAGTTGCCGATCTTGATCGGCCGGCCGGTCGCCAGGCTGTAGACGCCCATGATGCCGGGCCCCGGCACCGCCTGCACCATGCCCCAGGCCTCCTCGCCCGTCAGCGGGTCCACATAGAGCTTGCGCAGGTGGCGGCGCGGCGTCGGATAGCGCGGGTCCTTCAGCAGCGCCTGCAGGCTCGGCGGCGTGCGCGGCTGGCCAGGCGGAGTCGCATTGGCGTAGCTGATGAAGGCCTCGCGGAACTCGGTGCCGATCGACAGCAGTTCCTCCTCGGCGGCGCGGCGCTGCGCCACCGCGCCGAGCTGCAGCGTGGCCGCCCCGGCGACGCCGATCACGGCGACCATCAGGATCAGCCCAATATAGCCGAAGCCGCGTGCGCGCCTGGCGTTCCTGGCTTGCCTGAAGTGCCGGGCCGCCATGGCTAGCGCTGGGAGAAGGGCACGTTKCCGGCGCCGCTGCCGGGCGCGCTGCTGCGCAGGTCGTAGACGCGGCCCTTGCTGGCATCTTCCGGCGGCACGATGGTCCATCCGCTGCTGCTCCTGGCGACTGGGTCGAACGGCAGCGTGCGGAGGTATTTTTTCTCGACCAGTTCCTCGAGCKATTCCGGATACCGCCCCGTGTCGCCATAGAACTTGTCGATGGTGGCGCGCGCGGTCGCCAGGTTATCGACGAGCACCGTCTCGCGCGCGATGTCGATGCTGTGGAAGTAGCGCGGCACCGCCAGCGTCAGCAGCAGCGCGACGATGGCCAGCACCACCAGCAGCTCCACCAGCGTGAAGCCGCGGGCAGGGCGAGCGAGGCGCGGGCAGGGTAGGCGGGGGAAAAGCAGCGGCCGCGCGTCCATCGTTCGTCACCATTTCCTGTAAGGCACGCCGTTCAGGCCGGTCTGGCCCGAGCGGGTGTAGACGTCGTAGATGTCGTCGCCTTCCTGCGGCGCGTCGGGCTCGCTCGCATAGCTGCGCTTGCCCCAGGCCGCGGATTCCGGGCCGGACGTGTCTGCCGCCAGCGGGTCGCGCGGCACCCTGCGCAGGAAGTACATCTTGCTGCGGGTCGGGCTGCGCTGGTCGAGCACGCCCTCGGCCAGGATCTCCAGGTTCTTCGGGTATCCCGTGGTCCCCGCCATCTTCGGGATGCGGCCTTCGTCGCTGGCGCGCTTGTACGCGTCGATGGCGGTGCGGATATCGCGCAGCGCGCGCCGCAGCTCCTGCTCCTTGGCGCGCTGCACGCTCACCTGCGCCAGCGGCAGCGCGATGGTGGCCAGCACGCCCAGAATCGCCAGCGTGACCAGCAACTCGATCAGCGTGAAGCCGCGCGCAGACGCCGCGCCGCGCGGCGGCGGGCTCGGGCGGGCGTTGGCCGGCGCTTTCACGGCTGTACCTGCACCACATGCGGCGCCGGTGCGCGCGCGGAGATCGCGCTGCCCTTGAGCCCCACCGGCGCGGTGGTGAGCAGCTGGATGGCCGATGCATTGGTCGGGGCCAGCGCGCGGAAGTTGATGCTGGCGAAGTTGCCGCTGCCGCTGGCGCCGCTGCTGTCGGTGCGCGTGCCGGTGATGAGCAGCTGGCCCGCGCCATCGACCTTGCTGGTGAAGCTGGTCTGCGCGCCGCCCTGTCGCAGGAACCCCCCCTCGACCACGCCGCCCGCCTCGAAGACCTTGTCGTCGAACGTGATCGCGACTGGCACGCTGGTGACCGGGCGCGCGGACTGCATCGACAGCTGCAGCGTGAACGTGTCGCCGACCTTCAGTTGCTGCGCGCCTTGCCAGCTCATCTGCGCGCTGCCGGGCGCGCTGACGAGCGGGGCGGCCTGGGCCGCGGGCGGATCGGCATCGGCGTCCGGCGCGGGCTGCGCCGCGGCACCGGGATCGGCGGCGGTGCCGGCTGGCGCGGCCG